>JAGYNL010000198.1 GCA_018399865.1 Candidatus Bipolaricaulota bacterium
GATGGCATCATCGTCAATGTCTAGTCCATTTCCCGCACACGCGTTAGCAAAAGCGGCACCGGCAGCCTGTGCGTGCATTGAATGCAAAAGGATTGTGGCCTGGTCACCCTGCCAGGTATGGCTTGCGTAGCTTGCCGCTTTAGAGCTTATCGGCGTTAGAGTACCCGCCAATACCGCCCCCAGGTTGTCCAACAGACATACCTTGGCTTTGTGTTGTAGTTCATCGGGAAGGCTATTCCAATTCATATCCCGGATATAGCTGGCCACAATACTGTTTCCATCTGACATTTACATGCTCCTTCTTCCCAGGACTTGAGCCTACTGCAGCCGTATACGAGGGTTTAATACACTGTACAAGAGATCTGCCACCAGGTTTGAAACGCTATAGATTACAACAACGATCATAGCGCACGCCTGGATCAATACCAGGTCATGCCTTTGAATGGCGTACAGCAATAATCTCCCCAAACCGGGGTATCCGAACACCGATTCCGTTACAACCAACCCACCAATCAGCCAACCAACACTTAAGGCAACAATGGTGACGGTTGGCAAAAGCGCATTTCTCAGGACATGCTTGATCAGCACCTGTCTGCGCGGTAATCCTTTTAGGTCGGCAGCGCGAACATAGTCTGCCTTGAGGACATCAATGGTACTCGAACGCGTCATACGTATAATATACCCAAGCCCAACCAGGCTCACAGTTACCGCAGGCAAAATCATTTGAGGCAGGGCCTGCACGAACCCCATATCCGGATCCACAGAAGAATTGGCTGGAAGCCAATCCAACGCCAAAGCAAAGACGGCAATTAAGATCAGCCCAGTAACAAACTCTGGCATTCCTGCAAGCGCCATAGACCCGCCTCGCAATAGCTGATCGATCAGTCTGTCTTCACGCAGCGCAGCAAACACCCCCAATAATATGCCTAGCGGGACGAACATGAACATGGACAGTGCCGCAAGTCGTCCTGAATTCCACAGTCGACGCAACACCAAAGGACGCGCTGGTACTCGCGTGGTCAGCGAGACACCCCAGTTTCCGGTTGTGAAATCGCTTAACCAATCGAGGTACTGGATATGAAGGGGGCGGTCTAGGCCAAGTTCCTTACGTAGGTTATTCACCGCCTCCTCCTTTGCCCAACGCCCCAAAATCATCCTGGCCACGTCTCCTGGCATGATCTGGGTTAGTGTGAAGATGATAATGGACGCCAGTAACATGCTTAGAAGCATTAAGCCAATACGACGCGTAAGGAACATCCACATTTCTCTTTTCTCCTTATTGCGAAGGGAACTGTGAGCTTTTTTCTTGCAGCTGCTGCAGCTCGTCGGGTGGGATGTGGCACCTGATCCGATGATGGTTTACCAACTCCTGCCATGGGGGCTCCTCAACCTCGCAAATTCGACCTCTTTTTCGTGGGCACCGGGTATGGAAGCGGCAACCCGTGGGCACGTTGACTGCACTGGGCACACTGCCCCCAAGCCTGATTCTCTTTTGCTGCAGATCTGGATCAGGAATCGGAATGGCGGACAGCAGTGCCTCCGTGTAAGGATGATGGGGAGGCCTAAAAACATCCTCTCCTGCACCAACTTCACATAACTGCCCAAGATAAACAACTGCTATCCAGTCAGCAATGTAGCGGACTGCCGCTAGGTCATGGGATACATATATGTAGGCTGTACCCCTGTCACGCTGCAGATCAACCAACAGGTTCATAAGCGATGCCTGCACTGAGACATCCAATGAGGAAAAGGGCTCATCGCACAGCATTAGCCGGGGCTTGGCTGCAAAGGCGCTAGCAATAGCAACTCTCTGCTTTTCTCCCCCGCTCAACTCGTGAGGTAAACGTCTTTGATAGTCCAGGGACAGGCTCACTGCTTCGAGCAGCTCCTCCGTACGTTTCTGCACCTGCTTATTGCTCAAATTGCTTGACACAGCAGCTGAGCGCCGGATGATGTCCCCTACCGTGTGGTGCGGGTTCAGGCTCGACTCAGGATTCTGAAATACCATTTGTATTTTTCGGCGAGTCTCTCTGGGCCGATCCATCAATGACTTGGGCATTTCCTCACCTTCTAGCTTGACATGACCAGAAGTCGCTTGCTCTAATCCTGCTATGCATCTCGCAAGGGTTGTCTTGCCACAGCCGCTCTCGCCGACAAGCCCCATGGTTAACCCATCTCGGACCCTTAGGGATACACCGTCCACGGCCTTCACCACTGGTCGGTGGCCTAAGAATAACGAGGACGGTCCACCGCCTGATATGGAAAAATGCTTCTTGATATCCTGCCCTTCTAATATCAAGGCCCCCTCATCGTCGTTTTGACCAGCAAGAGTTCTCTGTTCATAGTGTTGCGTCCCTAGTTCTTCTTCTATCTTGCTCCAGAATAGACAAGCCGATGAATGCCCAGCACCTGTCTCCATCAGCGCAGGGCGCTCTTTTCCGCAGGCATCCCGTGCCATGGGACAGCGTGGAGCAAAGATGCAACCGTCAGCCAGCTCGTTTGGCCGAGGTATTCGTCCTGGAATTGCGCGAAGTTCTATCTGGCGCTTATCCGCATCTATCCTTGGAACACAGCCTAAAAGGGCCAGTGTATACGGATGCCGAGGGCTCCTGTAAACCTCTTTTACCAGGCCCTCCTCTACTATCTGTCCAGCGTATATCACGCCCACCCGGTCCGCAAGTCGCGCGACAACACCTAGATTGTGTGTGATGTATAGCACGGCTGTACTATAGTCTCGCAGCAAGTCTCGAACCAGATCCAGAATGACAGCCTGGGTAGTGACGTCCAGGGCTGTAGTGGGCTCGTCCATGATAAGCAGCTTTGGATTAGTCATCAACGCGGTCGCGATCAACGCTCGCTGAAGCATGCCTCCACTTAACTGATGAGCATAGCGCCTGGCAACATCAAACGGATCCGGTATCTGTACCAGTTTTAACATCTCGGCGGCCTTATCTCTTGCCTTCGCCCTGGACATCCCTAGCCGTGCACGCGCAACCTCGGCAAGCTGTTCTCCAATCCGGATTGACGGGTTTAATGCGGTTGCGGGGTTCTGATGCACCATCGTGATCTCACTACCCCACCGCTTACGCATCTGTGACGGAGAGAGGCTCAACAGATCTTGATCACCAAGAGTAACTTCTCCGCTATCCACGCGGCCATTCTTCGGCAAATATTGAATCATGCCATAAGCAAGTGTCGTCTTCCCCGAACCGGATTCACCGACCAAGCCAAAAATCTCACCTTCAGAAATGCTAAAAGATACATCCCTCACTGTGTGAAGTGGCCCTGATTTGGTATCATACGTGACACTCATTCTAGACACCTGCAACAAAGCCTTTTCTTGCATTCTCATAACTCCGTTCTACTTCGCGCTAACGCCACCGGGCAGCAGCATCTTGCGTAAGCCATCACTCAAGAAACTGAGCCCAACAACCAGCAACGCGATAGCCCCAGCAGGAAAGAGCAGCATCCATGGCGCACGGCGAAACCACTCTCGAGCCTCACCAACCATCAAGCCCCAATCAGCAGATGGGGGCCTTGCTCCCAATCCAAGGAAACCCAATGATGCCACAAGGAAAATGGCGTAAGTGAACCGCATAGATGCTTCCACAGCTAGGGTTGGAAGAACAGTCGGTAGTATCTCGTGGAATAGGATATAAAATGCAGTCTCTCCGCGCAGCTTGGCAGCCTCGACAAAGGGTTTTGTCTTGACATCCAGTACTACGCTTCTCACTACCCTACCAACCCGAGGCGTGTAAACAATACCAACAACCATCAACACATTCAGCCTAGAAGGCCCGAGTGTCCCAAGCACAACCATAGCCAGTATCAACTCTGGCAAAGAAAGCATAACATCGAAGAGACGCATTATAATCTCATCTACTAGACGACCTTGGTACCCTGAGAAAAGGCCCAGAAACAACCCCAGAAGCACGCTGATTAGGGTAGCAAATCCGGCCGTAGCAAACACATCGCGAGTTCCCACAACGATACGGCTCAAGATGTCCCTTCCAAATTGATCCGTACCAAACCAGTGCATAGATGATGGAGGCTGCGCGCGATCAGCTAGAATTTGCTCGGAATATCCATAGGGGGCAATCCAGGGTCCAAAGATAGCCATCAATAGAAAAAAGACCACAATGAAAGGGCCAACCATGTTCGTGGGCACCTTACGTAATCTTCGCCAATAGGCCCTAAGTCCAACTTGCCTTTTTCTCTCGGGCCTTTCTCTGTGCGTTGCCAAGTTTAATCCCTTTATCAAGCATCGCTTGAGCCACCTGTGCTGCGGCTCTTCTGCTCGTATTTTCAACTAACATAGGTGGTACTTGCCCGCCCCTAACCAAAAGGTTGGGGCGGGCTGACCAGCTTACTCCAATTGCATCTGGTTTCAAGCTGCAATTGCTAGTCTGCTATTTGCTAGCTTATTCCTCCAGCCATACGTTCCGTACGTCAACGGCTGTTGAAATAGCGCCTGTGGTGAGGCCCGGCTTCACGCTATTGCGGTAAGCCATGAGATTCTCAACATAATAGGGAATCACTACTGGCCCACGCTCAGCAAACAGGCGCTGGATTTCATGATAAAGCTCAACCCGTCTTTCGTGATCCATTTCGCTGCCAGCTGCTTCAGCCAGCTCATCGAGCTCTTCATCACACCAGTGGGAACCGTTCCACGGAGCGCCGCAGTTGTATGCTAGCTCCAGATACGGCTGGGGCGAAGTTCGGGCTCCCCAGTCAGTGATACCGTACTGGCAATCTAGCCAAACGCCGGCACCATAGTAGGTAGAAACCGGTATGATTTGGATATCCACGATAATCCCTGCCTCCGCCAATTGTGCTGCCCAAACGGTAGCTATATTTCGTGCTGCCAAGGCGTCCTGCGTTGTCAGCTCAATCGTTAACCCGTTTTCATAACCGGCCTCGGCTAACAGTTCCTTCGCTTTCTCTATGTCCTGTTCTGGGGCGGGAACATCCAGATATAAATCGCCAAAAGCTGGCCCGATAGGCGAGTTATTTCCTACCTTGCCAAACCCGAGCGCTACAAACTCCATAATCTCTTTGTTGTCAGTAGCCGCTTTGATGGCCTGCCGCACACGTACGTCGTTCGTCGGCTCCTGATCGGCCCGCATATGTATGACATAGTGAGTATTCACAGCCTTTCTGTCGACCGTAATTGCTGGATCCGCCTCCAAAGGCTCGATAAACTCCGGCGATACATAGTTTATCCAATGCACTTGCCCGCCCTGTAACGCCTCAACTTGCGCAGAGGGATCGCTAAGGAAAATAAACTCGTAACCATCCAAGTACGGCAAAGATTCTCCGTTTTCATCTCGCATCCAGTAATTAGGGTTGCGCTGCATAACCAGCCGATCTTCCGGGATGTATCTGACAATCATGAACGGGCCAGTACCATTCCACTGGGTTTCGAAATCGTCCGCGTACCTATCCATTATCAAGGCGTGGTAGTCGTTTAGGTCATAGGTGATGAAGTCCGGATTCGGCTTGCCTAAGATAAAACGCACAGTGTAATCATCCACAGCTTCGACTTCCTGGATATTGGAGTATATATCTACAGTTGCCGAGCCAACCTCCGGATCACGCAAGCGATCAAATGTGAATACGATATCCTCAGCGGTAAGCGGTCTGCCATCGTGGAATAAGACATTCTCGCGAATGCTGAATGTCCAGACGGTACCTGTATCACTTACCTCATACCCTGTAGCGAGGCTCCGTTCCCAATCGGGCTCGTAGTTCTTATCGACATAAACCAAGAAGTCATGCCAATAACGGCCTATCTGGTCGTCGGCGACGCTACTTAAAAAGGCAGGGTCCAATGTATTGATCGCAGGAAGCGCGTGCTTCAACACGCCTCCACGCAACGGAGACTGGTCATCAACTGTATCTTGAGCTATTCCGCTAGTCACCAAAGAAAGAACACATCCCAAAAACAAAACAGCAACAAGCACTGAGCTTTTTTTCATGTCCTTTTTCCTCCTTTCATTAATTCCCTATTCTTAGCATATCCTAAGAACCTATCTCAATCTACAACCAACTACCACCCCCTTATTCCATTATTTGATTTTTTTCCTTCTATCATTGCCATACTACAATTATTTTCCACCAATGTCTAGATCATGAATTGCCTCACGAAAGAAGTAGAGGAAAGGGTATCGTGGTGAATTTTATGGACATCTCTGAATACGGAAATACGCTTAATTCCGGGGACATCTCTGAAAGCGCGCCGTTTGTCAAGTAAGGGTTTCT
>JAGYNL010000199.1 GCA_018399865.1 Candidatus Bipolaricaulota bacterium
GGGATTGATCTATCCGACTGCGCGAAAATACGATCCACCCAGTCGGGGCCCGGCAGATGTAATTGATCCTTTGAGATCGCCGGACCATCAAACGACAACAGGTCGCTGGCCTCACTTCCCAACAGTTGCTCTATTTTGTCTATTTCCATATCTAATCGCCTCCCTTGTTACAATCTCCTTGCGATTCAAGCCACAAGCTGTGCGGCCGAATCTGTAAACATTCTGCCTTAAGGCTACCATTTCAAAAACAATATTGCCATTCTTCAGTTGCACCGTTGGGTTAATCATGGCTTCCTTCAAAGCACAGCAAAAAACAAATATCTAGCCTTTTGTCGGCTGGTCGTTCCTTATTTCCCAGAATTCGGTCTTGAACATTGTGGGCCGTCCTGGTCAGGGTTTGTCCGCTCTTCTTATGGTTATTGTGGTAAGCTGTACAGTTAGAACCAAGATAACAGATACGATGGACATCCCTGCCAGCAAATACCAAATAGCCTGATATCTACCCCAATGATCGTAGACCCAGCCGGGAAGCGTCGAACCTATTATGCTGCCGATAGCTCCTATTCCCATCATCAACCCGAAGACTGTCCCAAAGTTACTTCTACCGAAGAACTGCCTTACAAGCGAGGGCCTTAAGGCATTTCCTCCACCATACCCTACCCCCACTAGTAATAGGAAAGGAACAACTAGCCATACATGCCCAGCAGAAGCCTGCGAAAATATGAGAGTTCCTAGGCCAATAAAGCTGAATCCTACTGAAGCGACAATCCTTCTATCGTATCTGTCACCCAGCCACCCAAAGCCAAGGCGCCCTATAACACTGGTCAATGGGATGCCCATAGCAACTAGGCTAGATATAGATCGACTAACCCCAACACTGCCAAGGTAAGGCATGACGTGCGTAACTGTAGCGCTCACCACCATTACCTGGTACATATAAGCAAGCCCCAGGCGCCAGAATGTGCTGCCTTGAATAGCCTGTTTAGCCTTTACCTCTACACTGGCAGGTTTGGCGGTTATCTCCTTGTCAGCATTGCTTCCAGGAACGGGAAGACCATCTGGAAGATAACCGTAATGCTCGGGCTTGTGCCGAAACATAAGTGATAGTGGCAATACTATCACCACCATACCAATGGCTAGCACAATAGCAGCTATACGCCACTGGTATAGAGCGATCAGCCATGTAATTACTGGCACCAAGAGCCCGCTAAAACCGTATCCACATATCGCTATGCCTGTTGCTAACCCAATCCTGTGGTCAAACCAATTAGCGATGGCTGTCATGATAACGGTCCCAGTGCAAGCGCTCATACCGATGGCAAGCAGGGTGAATGCCGTGTAGAAAGTTGCAAGGCAGGTTGTAGTGCTAAGAAGAGCCAGCCCGATGGCTAGAATTGATCCGCCGGCAAAGATCAGCCTTCTAGGCCCCAGCCGGTCAACCAGTATGCCAACGAAAGGCGCAAAAATACCCATCTCCATTCCCCGCAAGGATGCGGCTAAGGATACTTGGGTGTAACTCCAGCCCATTTCCTCAATGATGGGCTCAAAGAAGGCTGTGAAGCCATAGAAGATAGCCCCACCTGTATAAAAGGCAGTTAAAAAGGAGGCAGTAACAATCCACCAACCATAGAAAACGCCGTTTTTGTTCCGGCTAAGAAACATATTTCATCACTTTAGGAAAACTCATATTCATTGTTTTCAGAAAAGAACCCCTTATCTGTGAGTAACCCTGTAAACCAGTCATCTTCTTTGCACTATCAGGCAAGAATTGGGATGATGCATATTTACCTTATCAATTACCTCCTCAAGCTACGTGTCCATTTTACCATGAGCTATTCCATCCTCAACAAGAACAGTTCCAAAAAGTCCGTTATTCCTTGGTTTACCCGTTTTTGCCCGCCGCCTTCTAGTTGGGACCCTAACTACGTTCCTAGGATTCATACACAACTAAATGACTACCTTCAGCAGATTAGTGCGCTTGAGCGTGTCATCCTCCTGGTTAACCAGGTCACATACATAAACCAGGCTAAGACATGGTCACAAGCATATCTTTCATTTGTCTCTCTTCCCATCGTCTTCTATCTTCTATCTACAATGGCGATTGCGAAGGACCTGATGTACCACAAGTTCCGGGCATACGGGTTTTTGAAGAACCTGAGGTTCTTTGACCCATTCATCATCCTTTTCTTCCGCGACGCGAGCCTGTCCTTCCTGCAAATTGGAGTATTGTTCTCGGTGCGGGAAATAGCGATCAACGTGCTTGAGGTTCCAACCGGGGTAATTGCCGATGCCTTCGGGCGAAGAAGAGCAATGCTTGCCGCGTTTACCTCTTATCTTGTCTCGTTTGCTCTCTTCTACCTTTTTGGCCAGTTTGCCGTCTATGCCATAGCCATGGTATTCTTCGCCTTTGGCGAAGCCTTTCGCTCCGGAACCCATAAGGCTATGATCCTCGAACACCTGCAGATAACTGGGATAGAGCACATGCGCGTCGAGTACTACGGCCATACCCGCGCGGCCTCCCAGTTTGGGTCGGCTGTGGCAGCACTTATTGCTGCTGGGCTGGTTTTGTATTCAGGCAATTACCGCATTGTGTTTGCTGCATCTATTGTTCCCTACATCCTCGGATTGCTGCTCATCGCCTCATATCCTAAAGCGCTGGATGGTGAGGGCACAAGCGCTGGCAAGGAGCGGACATCGGGCCTGGGTGCACGGATCTTAAAGGCCATTAAGGAATCTGGGCGCATGTTGCTGCGGCTGGATCTCCTTCGTGGCATAGCAAGTGCAGCAACGTTTGATTCACTATTTAAGACGACAAAGGATTACCTACAACCGATACTAGAGCTGCAGGCGCTTTCTCTTCCTATTCTCGTGACCATCGCGATGGAGAAGCGGACGGCAATCATCGTCGGTGTCGTGTATTTCGTGATCTACTTAGGGACTTGCTACACCTCTTCCCACGCCAACGCAGTGGTGCAACGAGCCCGCTCTGTCCCCCGGGCAGCCAGTTTCATTTACGTTGTGGGTATGGCGCTTCTAGTTGGGGTGGGGATGGCCTCATGGCAGAGGCTCTCTGGAGTGGCGATCACGGGTTTTCTCGGATTTTATCTGGCATATAATCTGCGCCGCCCAATGATCATTGGCTATCTAGCAGAGTTGATACCTCGTCAGTCGATGGCAACAGGCCTGTCCATCGAGTCACAGGCCCGCAGCTTTCTCACCGCTGCCCTGGCGCCAGTAATCGGCTTCCTTGCTGACCGATACGGAGTCGGACCAGCACTGGCCATCGTCGGCGGCATGGGACTGGTCTTGGTTCCATTCCTATCACTACGGGAAAGGAACCGTCCTCGCCCAGCGTAGATCATGCAAGAGATTGAGATGCATCTGCATTACGTCCAAGCTTTGCTTTTGACCTAAGGTATAACCTAGGGGGATGATTCACCATGCCGAACCGCATGGCTGGCGGAACCAATGGCATTGCTACCCGAACGCATAACACACAAGCAATGACTTCATGAGTAAAAACAGGTCTGGCAGAAGAAGCCTGCAAAGTTCTGTACTTGCTTCAAACGCTGTCAGAAAATAGACTTCCTTCTAGTTTTGTTGGGTTGTAAGGCTAATGAAGCATTGAGGTGGATATGAGCTTAACAAGTACATTTTCGATCGTTGCCGCTGATCTTGCGACCGGCGAATGGGGGATTGCGGTGCAGTCCAAATTTCTTGCCGTTGGATCTGCTGTACCATGGGCGAAAGCCGGCTGTGGAGCTATAGCGACGCAAGCCTACGTAAATACAAGCTACGGACCC
>JAGYNL010000200.1 GCA_018399865.1 Candidatus Bipolaricaulota bacterium
TCAGCCCAGGCCAATGAGCAGTCCAAGGTTGAGATTGCCCTTTACAAGATAAAGGTTCGTAAGGGGCGTACCTGTAATGGTATACACCAGGAGAATTGATCCGACAACACCCACAGCTTCAAGCAACTTCTGCAGGGCAAGTCCCTTCATTGAATCGCTACTAAGTCTCAATGGACCGTGCAACCAGGCGATTGCCCAGCCCGACAGATTTGCAAGTGCCGCTGCCAGAAAGCCAATGGATATAAGCTTAATGGCCTCGCTGCCAGTGAATCTACTTGTTAGCCAAACAGCTAGGATCCCAGAGCAAGCAAGAGCAGTCCTGTAGGCCCAGCCTTTGTTTGTCCTGAAAAGGCTGTAGTAGCTGCTGCCAAACACAAAGACAGCAACGCTTACACAAAGGTATGAAAACACGAAAATCGCACTGGCTAATGGACCAGTCATCTCAAACCTGGTAGTTTCTCAGCATAAGGCACATCCAAAGCATCCTTGCCAATCTCAAAATATCTTTACTTCCTTCGTGGCAACCAATTGCAGCTTCTGCACAAGTCAGCTTATCCCGTTTCACTTCTGTACTGCAAGGATTAGGGTTGATTTCCCAGCTTGGGATCCGTGTCTTACAAGTTACCGCCACAGCGGCTTAAACTCACGACGCATGATTGCTTGCACCCAACTACGATACAGCAATCCCCGTGTGTTGTACACACCTGTTTGTGGGTCAACTCGTTTATCAGGAAGCGGGTAGCGTGCCTCAATTACGGCAATTGCTGCACCATCCTGCGAGTGCCTAACATCCCTTACGCTAATCTCCGCACCATACCGATCCGCCAGTACGTCCTCAGGGCGTCCCGGAGGATAGAACTCCTGAACTCGTCTTGCGAGAATAGAAGAAGCCGACCGAGCCGACGCCATATCGGCACAGACTATCCCAATAAGGTGAACCTGATCTTCGCCCTCCTGCCGATCGGCAAGAGCGATAGCGGAGAACGGCGGGAACAGATCAGGATCTTCTGTCTGTGTCATACTACCTGCAAACTCAAATGCTGCTCCTGAGAAGAAGAGCGCTTGAATGAGCAGTCCACTGGGCTCAGAGATCGCTTCAGCCAGTGCGCAATATTCTGGGCTATCGGCCAAAGACGGGTGCGTCGCCTGCGCAGTTGACACAATGGCCTCAAGTAGCGGCCATCCGCGCGCGTTGGCCAGGCTGTCTGGAAGTAACGCGATCCGCGCCGCTGCTCCAATGTAACCACCGAACGGATCAACTGGATCGCGCGATTTCAAGGAGACCGCGTTATCGTCAAACCGATGCCACACATCCGCTCCATCAATCTTCACAAGTCTGAAACCACGATCTTGAAGCGCTGCTCCGATTGCCACGTAATCGAACGTTCCCCCCAAGAGCAGCCCAACATTTGGCGGATCACCAAACTCAAGGCTACAGTCAACATCGAGCAGCCATTCAAAGCCAACCACATCAACCATCCGCCCCGCGCCTGTAATAACGTACTTGAGCGCTTCGGGGCCGGAGGCTATGCGACTAAGTACTACACCAAGGGGCACAGCGTTTGTCAACAGGTCGACACTCCCAAAAGCACGAAACAGTGACAATCCTTCGGACTGAAACAACGCTTCATAGTCCACGTAACGCACCGTTGCCCAGCCGCTTTCGATCGATGCCACCTCCAATGGGACCTGATCCAACATAACAGAGAGACTAGGTGTTATCTGACCATCGCGTGCGTCCACATCCACGCCCAGGAAAAACGTTGCGAGTATCAGGGTAATCGTTAAGCAAACACGTGTATTCATATCGACCTCCACACTGCTCTAAGATCACAGTACACGCAACTATCACCATTGCCAAGGCTTACCTAATCCCGACACTGTGGTCTGAGCAGAGCAAGAAGCAATTGCGTAGAAGCATGCTTCGGCTCTATCCTCGATGGATAATCATCATCAATGGACATCGATAATGACGCTGTTACATAAAAGGCACTTCGGATGACTCGAGACAGAATCTTCACGCTTCACGAATGGTGTCTTGCTTCAAAACAGTACCACAGATTCTGTTGACAGTGGGAATTAAGCCATATGCCACTGTATACAATTGCCTGTATGTTAGTTTATTTCTTGCTTAGTACATGACGAAACATTGTATAACCTAATATAGCTTTGTCATGCTATTCTGTAACGTTCAATCAAGCAACCGGCGAGAAAAACTCTCATCCCCT
>JAGYNL010000201.1 GCA_018399865.1 Candidatus Bipolaricaulota bacterium
CTTGTTCTCGCTTCTAGATGTTCTACCTTTTTGAAGGCGTTTCTTAGGTTAAGCAAACCAGGTTTTCTCCTCCCAATCGCTGATCTTATCAAGCAATGGATGGTATGTCATGTCCAGGTGAATGGGAGTAACGGAAATGCAGCCGTTAGTGATTGCCCAGATATCTGTTCCTTCTTCTTCTTTTGGCACCTGAGTGCGAGGCTCTCCAGTGATCCAGTAGTAGCTTCGCCCTCTTGGATCTTTGCCCTGCACTAGATAGTTCTTGTAAACCAATCCGCCTAATCTGGTGATTTTTACCTCTGCCGGCTTTCCACGATGTATGCGAGGGACATTTATGTTGAGCAAAACGCCAGGTGGCAAGGGATTTTCCTCCAAGAGCAGCGCGGCGAGACGGGCAGTGAACTGAGCCGCCTTTGAATAGTCGGGTATTTCCAAATCCTCTGCCTCCGTGTCCATTGATATAGCTATGGCTGGGATACCTGTTCTTGCACCTTGCATGGCGGCTGCCACTGTTCCGGAGTACGTAACATCTTCGCCCATGTTGAGACCCGCATTTATTCCTGAGACAACTAGATCCGGCTTTTCTTTCATCAGACCCAGGATAGCAAGGGAGACGCAGTCGGAGGGGGTGCCGCTTGTCATGTGGCCGATGCTTCCATTTAGGAGCCTTACACGATCTACACGCAACGGTTTATGAAAGGTCATTGTGCGACTGGCAGCTGACCAATTTCTATCTGGTGCATAGACTTCCACGAAGGCTATTTGATCCAGTTCTTCTTTGAGGGCTAGTATGCCGCGTGCGTTTACCCCATCATCGTTTGTAACTAGTATTGTCTTTTTCTTTGCCTGTTGGCTCACTCTTCCTCCTGTGCAGATTCATTACATCTTAGCTGTGTCTTGAACTGCTTGCTGGGCTGGTAGAAGACCAGGGAATTATCCCCGTAAGTTCGCTTGTCTATTTGGTTGAGGTTTTCGTATTTAGTCTTTAGTTCTGTCTTGTTTCTAGTCTCGGCAACTATGAGCGAATCTGGAAGCACAACAGGACTTTGGGCAAGCACGCGTAAACAAGCCTCTGCAAGTCCCTTATCATACGGTGGCCCAACGAAGACAAGGTTGTAGCCTTTGCCCCGTCGTTCTAAGTTATCGATTCCTGCACCGTAATCGCTCTGCAGAACGCTAGCACGATCTAGGAACCCTAAAAGATCCAGGTTACGTCTTACAATGCCACATGCTTTGGATGAGTTATCAACAAATGTTGCCAACGATGCTCCCCGTGATAGTGCTTCTAGTCCGACGCTCCCTGTCCCGCAGAACAGGTCGAGAAAGGTGGAATCAACAATAAAATTCTCAATGATGTTGAACAAGGCTGAGCGAACGAAATCGCGCATCGGCCTGATTCCAGCTTCCTCCCATTCTATTAGGCGCATGCCCCGTCTGCTTCCGCTGATGATCCGCAATGTCTTCTCCCCTTGATTTTCACGATTCCGCTACCTAAGATATTTTTGTGCGAAACAAATCGTTACATACAGGATATGCCCAATAAAAGAATCATTCAACCATTACAGGAAGGCCAGCTGGCCGCTGTCGTTTTCGATCTCGATGGTACGTTGTGCTACTACGCTACCAGTATAGAACAAGCAATGGGTATCTCTCTTGGCCGTTTAGGAAAACGTTCAACTCTCATCGGGGATCTCTCTGTTGCAGCAACTCGTTATGTGGAACTATGGTACGAGCTACAGGAAGATAATGAGAGTATAAAGTCATTGCGTGATCGGATTTGGGCGAGGCTTCTCTTGGAACATGGGCAAGGCGATGAGGGCTTTGCTCTTGACCTATCTGAGATCTATTCTACGATACGTAAATCGTCTCTAACTTTGTTTGCAGAAGCCCGGTCTCTTCTGACAGATCTACGTGTTAGCTACACAGTTGGTTTGCTTACCAATGGTCCTAGAGATTTGCAGTGGGAGAAGATTAAGCTCTTAGGGATAGAGAAGCTCTTTGACGCCGTTGTTGTCTCTGGTGATGTGGGAATACACAAACCGGACGTTCGCTTGTTTGACAGGCTTTTAGGCGAGCTTAACACCAGCGCAGACAAAGCAATTTATGTAGGGAATTCCTTTCACATTGATATAATTGGAGCGCACGATGCTGGTATGTGGTCCGTTTGGATAAATCCGGACGGAGAGCAAGAGCCGGAACAAAGCATTGCAGATATTAGCATCAGTGATCTGGGCGCTTTACGGGGGATACTTCTATGAGATTAGTAGATGTAGTAATAATAGGTGCTGGGCCAGCAGGGCTATTTGCTGCACAGGAGCTTGTTGGGTCGGGGCTTACTGTACTGCTTGTCGATCGCGGCAAGAAACCAGGGGAACGTAGCGATATCTGCTTTGGCATCGGTGGTGCGGGTGCGTTCTCTGACGGGAAGCTCAACCTGACCTCGAAGATCGGGGGTGATCCCGCCAGTATCGGGCAGGATGAAACGATCATTCAGTCTTACATAGATAAGGTTGATGCTACCTTTACGTCTTTTGGTGCCCCAGAGAAGTACTCAGGGGAGGACGAAGAAGCGCTTGCTACACTCAAACAGACAGCTAGTCGTTACGGGATAGAATTCATCAGTGGGCGACAGAGGCACATGGGAACCTCTCATGTGCGTCAGATCATAAGCCGGTTCTATGATCACCTTGTTGATCATGGAATCCTTTCCTCCACCGAGAACCGCATCGAGCATATCGATCATGTTGATGATGGATTCATCCTGTCGGGCAATGAAGAGATCAAAGCCAGGTATGTTCTTGCTGCTCCAGGTCGAGCCGGCGCGTATTGGCTGCGAGAAGAGGCAAGCAAGCTTGGAATTGTGACCGAGTACGGACCAATTGATGTTGGCATACGGGTTGAATTTCCAGCAGAGATATATACGCCTATTGAACAGGTTATGTACGACGCAAAGCTTAGGGTGCGCACCGCATCTTATGATGATATGGTGCGGACTTTCTGTACTAACCCGCGTGGATTCGTAGTCAAGGAATCGTATGATGATTTCACGTTGGTCAATGGCCATGCAGAGAATGAACAGAAGACGGAAAATACGAACTTGGCTTTGTTGTCTCATATCGAACTCACTGACCCCGTAGAGGACACAACGGAATACGGGCGAGCAATAGCAAAGCTAGCTACAACGATCGGTGGCGGTAGGCCAATTATCCAGCGGTTGAAGGATCTTAAGAACGGACGCCGCTCGACGTTAGATAGGCTTCGTAGGGTAACTATAAGCCCTACGCTAACTGATGTAACGCCAGGGGACATATCTATGGCTCTACCCGACAGGGTTGTAACAAATCTGGTAGAAGGGCTTGAGCAGTTGAACAATATCCTACCTGGATTAACCGCGGATAATACATTCCTGTATGCGCCGGAGATCAAGTTTTACGATACTCGTTATCCAGTCAGCCCGGCGATGGAAACAGCGGTCCCTGGATTCTATGTTGCAGGGGATGCATCGGGGCATTGCCGTGGAATTGTATACTCTGCGGTGAGCGGAATGATTGCTGCTCG
>JAGYNL010000202.1 GCA_018399865.1 Candidatus Bipolaricaulota bacterium
TTGATCTTGGCATCCCAGCAGTCCAATACATAGCCGAGAGCCCGGAAGGGATGAAGCAAGCGATGCTTCTCACTGGAGAGATTCTCGGAGCGGAAACCCTGACCCGAGCTCAGGCCTTTGCCAATTACTATGATCACATAATGTCAGTTATCAACGATGTCACCAAGAGCATACCAGATGACAACCGTCTGCTTGTCTATTTCTGTGGCAGCTCTCCGTTTCGCGCCGCAAGCGGAGACATGTACCAAAGCCTTATGGTCAAGATAGCGGGGGGTGTTTCAGTAACCGAAGGGCTAAGGGGTTACTGGAATGACATCAATATAGAGCAAATCCTAGTTTGGGCCCCAGATGTGATAGTCATAACAAGCTACGGTGGCCTCACGCCGGAGCAAATCTTAGAAAATCCTGATTGGCAGAGTGTTCCAGCTGTTCGAGACAAGCGAGTCTACAAGATGCCTGCCTATGCTGCTGCCTGGGATACACCTGTCCCTGATTCCTTGTTAGGTATGATGTGGCTCGCAAAAACCTTGTACCCGGATCAAGTCAATATTGACCTAGAAAACGAGTGTCAGGCTTTTTACGAAGAGTTTTATGATTGCAGGCTATCAAGTGAGGAGGTAGCATCATTGATCGGCGAGTGAATGGCAAGTTTCTTGCAGGCTTGCTGCTGGTCATTTTACCCCTTCTAATGGGCATCGCCTCTCTTCTGATCGGAAGATATCACATCCCGGCTGGCGATGTAGTTAGTAGTTTATTCAACCCCAAAGCAACATCTCAGACAATTCGAGCCTTAATCCTTCGCGTACGTCTTCCTCGAATCCTGGCCGCGCTTTGCGTTGGTGCGAATCTCGCGTTGAGTGGAGCGGTTTTTCAAGGAGTATTGCGCAATCCTCTTGTAGATTCACATATCCTTGGCCTGAGTTCCGGAGCAGCATTCGGCGCCGCATTGGCACTCCTTCTTTCCAAAGGGCCAGTCTATGTGCAGCTTTTTGCATTCTTGTTCGCTCTTCTGGCAATCGCCATAGTCTATGCCATAGGCTCACGTTTTGGCTCATCCATACTGGTACTAGTGGTGACCGGTATTCTTGTGAGCGCCTTCTATAATGCCCTACTTGGAATAGTTAAATATGTCGCCGACCCGCTTGATAGTCTTCCCGCAATTACCTACTGGCTCCTCGGAGGATTGGGAAATGTACGTTGGCAGAACCTATATCCCTTGCTAGTAATCACGGCTTTCGGGATAACGTTTTTCGTACTGGTTAGATGGCGGCTGAACTTGTTGACGCTGAGCAACACAGAGGCAATAGCCTTGGGCGTGAATATTCGTCGTAGTCGTTCTTTAGTCCTTTGTATGGGCGCGCTACTGGTAGCTTCATCCGTAGCCATAAGCGGGATCATCGGTTGGGTTGGTCTCATCGTTCCACACGCAGCACGGTCATTAGTTGGGCCTGATCACAACCGCCTTATACCGGCATCAATTGGAATTGGCGCGTTCATACTTCTGCTCTTGGATAATGTCTCACGCACTGCAATGTCATCTGAGATCCCGCTTGGGATCCTTGCTGGACTAATCGGTATACCAGCATTTGTCTTGCTATTCATACGCATTTTGAAAGAGAAGGGAGGATGGCGTTGAGCCTTCGAGCCATTGATCTTTCCTATTCTTACACTAGCGACTGTTTGGCGCTGAGCGGCGTAAACCTTTCCCTTACCGAGCCAGGGATTACATTCATATTGGGAGCAAACGGCTCGGGGAAAACAACATTAATCCAGTGCCTATGCGGAATTCTACACCCAACCTCTGGCTACGTGCTTATGAATGAAGAGAATCTCCGCGCAATTCATCCCACTAAAAGAGCTCGATCGATCGGGTTTGTGCCCCAGACACACGAACCTGTATTCACCTACAGTGTTTATCAAGTTGTGCTGATGGGACGAGCTCCTTATCTCTCCCCTTTCAGATATCCCCAAAAGGATGATCATAGGCAGGTGGCAGCAATTCTAGAATACCTGGACCTATGGGATCTTCGCCATCGCCCATACACAAGGATTAGCGGGGGAGAACAACGACTTGCCCTCATCGCCCGCGGACTAGCGCAAGGAGCCAAATATCTACTTATGGATGAACCAGAAGCACATCTGGATCCGCATCACCAGCATGACGTGTTCACGCGTATAGTAAATCTAGCCCATGAAGGATTCATGTTTGCCATAAGCTCACACAACCCAAATAATGCTATACTATACGCAAATTACGTCACCCTATTCGCGGCAGGGCAACTAATCGCTCAAGGGCCCCCACAAGAGATTGTCACGCCAGAAATATTGAAGCAAACCTACGACATGCAATTTGAGACTATCATTGACAAAAACGGTCTACGAGCCATTGTTCCAGCGATCAAGAATGTTACTCAGTCGTAGGAACGCCATCTACGAAAGAACTGACTGCTCACCCCAATCCCTGTCCAAGCAGTAAGTAGGATAATCAAGAACCACAGCCCAGCGGCTTGCCAGTAAGTTAGAGCCTTAAAAAGACCAAGGTGATTAACCACAATGCTGTTCCAGAGCATCTGGATAATCCAACTGAAAAAGAAGAAAGCCGCAATCCCACCGCTAGTCATCAATGCACGAACAAGTTTCATAACTTACCCCCTTCATGTTTTATGCCGTCATTGTACCTGTAACAGCTCATCTTAGAAAAGGACCATAGCAAAAAAGTGGCTCTTCGCTGTTTCCAGTAGGTAACAAAGATCCTAAATTATAACTGACAAAACACTCTCTCTCGCCCGCTTGCTATGCTCGCTCGAGACGC
>JAGYNL010000203.1 GCA_018399865.1 Candidatus Bipolaricaulota bacterium
GGCTTTATCTTTTGAGTACATAGGAAGGCCAGTATGGCGATTGGGAAAGGATAAGGGGTTGTACACTCCACCTGACCTTGTATTCTACAGGTTTCGAAGCCCAGCTTTAAGATGGCTGTTTCTGGCTGTGATGACTGTTTTTACCTTGCCTTATCTTGCTATGCAACCGATGGCTGCAGGATATGCACTGGAGGAGTTGCTCGGGATCCCTTATCTAGGCGGGGCTGCGCTCATAACCGCTGTCATGGTCACATATACGTTCTTCGGAGGAATGAGAGGTGTTGCATGGACGGATGTTCTGCAAGGCGGGATGCTTATTGTTTTGCTATGCGTTTCTGTAGGGATTATCGCAGGCCAATTCGGTGGCCTGCCTGCGGCAAATGCGGCCGCCGCATCGCGATGGCCAGAGCTTTTCGCCCGCCCAGGACTTGGAGGAGCGTTCCCGCCAGGCATATGGTTTGGGTATGTCCTTCTGTGGCTTTTGTGCGATCCTATGTTTCCCCAATTATTTCAGCGATTCTACGCTTCAAATAGCGAAAGAGCGCTTAGAAAGACCATGGTGCTTTATCCTCTAATTACTGGCAGTCTATTTCTACTTCCCGTGACCATTGGCGTTATTGGGCGTTTGGCCTTTCCCGAGCTTCCCATTGGCACAGAGTCAGACAAGATTCTTCCCTTGTTGCTTTCTGGGTATGTGCCAGCAGTATTGGAGGCTCTCGTTCTGACAACGGCCCTTGCCGCGCTTATGTCGACCTTGGATTCGCAGCTCCTTACGCTTTCTTCCATGTTTACCCGTGATCTTGTTGAACCATTGACCAAGGGACGAAGAAGTCCTGCCTGGTTGGGTAAGTTATTTGTGGTGGGGCTTGCGCTGGCGGGCTTAGGAATTGCATGGCGTCCACCTGCCACATTCCTTGAAATTGCAACGGAGACATTTACTGGACTGGCTGTTCTCTTTCCAACCGTAGTGGCCACACTATACTGGAAGCATGTCACAGCAACGGGCGCCATTTTGTCGATCTTGGCCGGAGAAGGACTGGTGGCTTGCTATCACTTCGGGCTTGTCCCAAGCCTGGGAACACTTCCCGTTGTACCAATTGTGTTTGCTACCAGTGTTGTGCTTGTAGTGGGAAGCCTTCTAACGGGAAGGCAGCCTAATAGTAAGGGCATAGGTGTTCTATCAAAGGAGAAGATCAAGCTGACAAAGTGGTCTTTCATGGTCATTGTGTTGTTCTTGCTTGCTAACGACTATTGGGCATGGGGTGACGGAAGACTTGGACCGCTTAATTTCCCGTGGTGGATTTGGTACTTCTTTGGCTTGTGCATTCTAACTTCTCTGGTATTTTGGCGTCTGGCTTCCACCCGTAAATGAAACTTGCTTCCCCGTTCTACGTATAGAACTAAGGTCAGAAACTATGCATCGTATATAGATGCAAGCAGATGAAAGCCAAAGATGGTGGCTTTCTGCTTCTACGCCGGCTTAGGTTTTAGCTACGGTGCTTTCTGGTCTACTTTGCTCCAAATTCCGTTCTAGAAACCGGCAGATTGACGTCTAGCTCCCCAGCTTGGCCTTCATAGGGGGTCAATAAAGGTCATTTGGTTTTTTGGGTTCTTCGTCGTTTCGATAGCTAACAAAGGTATCCAAGCTTAACTGAGAAGAATCTTTTCTTTCGCCTGCTTGCTTTGCTCACTCAAGTCGCAGAGCCCGCCAAGAAAGGATAGTCCTTACACCATAATCCCTAATCCCTGGCTCATTAATGTATTGCTGCTGTCTGCGCCTGTGCTCTTACGTGTTATCTTTTACCCTTTTTCGACTTAGGAGATTGTGGAAGGGATTGTTTCTCTGTAAGGCTTGTTAAGAGTAATACACTGGTTCGACTTGCGAGAAGGAAATATTTCAACTAAGCTTCGCAATAAACGCAAACTAGCTAGTTCCAAGGAACATTTGAGCAGAGGGGATTTATGATTAAAACAATACCAGCGAGTAAACAGATGCCTCTTGAATTTCCAGATGTTCATATATTGAGATACCTAGAGTACTCTGGCAATTCGCCATCTGCGCCAGTGAGAAGGAGAATCGAGCAACTGAAATCCAAAGCGCGAGAGATCATTGAGGTAGGCTTGCAAAACAGGATTTACCCTATAGGGCAAGAGAAACACCCGTACAATAATGAACTTCCGTCTCCGATACAGAAGGCCGAATACGTTGTATTTGGGCTCTGTACAGCAGGAGCAGCTATATATGATGAGACGATGCATTTGCGCAAATGCGGTGATTATCTAGACTCCATGATCTTGGCTGCCTTGGGATCAGCAGCAGTGTCCGAAACATGCGAATGGTATGGTAAGGAGCTGTTTAGGTGGGCAAGTGAGAAGTCGATCAACGCAAGCCGTATGTTTGAGCCAGGGGCAGGGTCATATCCTTGGGGACTGGAAAATCAGCGGCTAGTATTTGCCAACCTGCCGGCACAAGAGATAGGTGTCACCTTGAATGATGATCTTGCGATGTTGCCGCATGCAACTTCATCCTTTGTCATGGGGATGGGCAAGGAAGTAACACAAGCACAAGTGCCCTATTCCTGCAAGGGGTGCCCGCAAAAGGATTGCCTGTATCGGTACGAGCCCGAGTCGGGGAAAGGTTAACCAGCACAACTAGATAAGAAGCCTATTGGGAGGTAGTTATGGCCAGCAGTTATGAGAGCACAACAATTAGCAATTTTTTGGAAACCCTTTCCTCTGATGCACCTGCGCCGGGTGGAGGAAGCGTGGCCGCCCTATCTGGAGCAATGGCTGCGGCTTTAGTGTGTATGGTGTGTAATCTTACGATTGGCAGAGAGAAGTTTGCAGCACAGGAGAATGAAATAATATCTATCCGTGATAAGGCTTCCCAGTTGCGCGAGGAGCTTGTTCAGGCAATTGCCAAGGATATCGATGCATACAATCAAGTTATTGCCTGTTATAAGCTGCCTAAGAGTACAGCGGAGGATAAGATTGAGCGCCAGAAGGCCATGCAAGCATCGCTTAAACGAGCCAATGAGGTTCCATATGAGGCCGCTGAGTTGTGTGATCGAATCCTTCAATTGGATAAGAGCCTACCTAAAATTGGAAATCCAAATGCAGTAAGTGATGTGGCAGTGTCCGCCCAGCTTGCGGAAGCTGGTTTGCAATCAGCGTTGTATAACGTTGATATCAACTGCAATTACATTAAAGATGATGACTACACCGCAGTCTACCGCAAAAAACGAGCTGACCTAAGTAAGCATGGGTCAAAACTGAAAGAAGAAATCTTGGTTGAAGTGCGATCGATGCTAACTAAATAGAGATATATCACAAAACCATACGGAGGGAGAGCAATGATTATTACTAAGCCCAAACCCTTTTCCGAAATCATAGGAAATCTAGATCATGAACAGGTTGTTTTTATTGTTGGATGTTCTGAATGTGCATCGGTGTGTAAGACGGGAGGCGAGCAACAGGTCAAAGACCTTAAAGCAAATCTTGAACGTGAGGGGAAGACCGTATCTGGCTGGACAGTACTCAGCCCGGGGTGCAGCCTGATGGAAGCCAAGAAGGAGTTCCGAAAGGCAAAGGAGGCTATCAGCCAAGCTGACTCGCTAATTGTAATGTCTTGTGGAGGCGGTGTTCAGATAGCGCAGGAGGCAAGCGGTAAGCCAGTGCACTCAGCTACCAACACCATGTTTTTGGGAACGATGAAACGTGTTGGCCATTTTCAGGAGTACTGTTCGATGTGCGGAGAGTGCATCCTGGATATGACCGGCGGGATCTGCCCGGCAACACGTTGCGCCAAGGAATTACTAAACGGTCCGTGTGGTGGGGCAAAGGATGGAAAGTGTGAAGTAAACCCCGATTTAGACTGCGCGTGGATAAAGATCTACGATCGACTGAAGGAAATGGGAAAGCTTGAGCGATTTATCGATTCCCTGGCCCAGGTCCATGATTATTCTGTAAAGACAAAACCAGCAGCACTAGTCATGGATCGTAAGGATAATAGTGAGGGGAATAGACAATGACTTCGTTACAGGAAGCCCTCAAAAAAGGAGAATTTGCCGTTACAGCCGAGGTGGCTCCTCCTAAGGGAGTGGATACTTCTGAGATGATGGAGAGTGCGGGGTATCTAAAGGGAAAGGTGCATGCAGTAAATGTTACAGATCAACAGAGTTCGGTGATGCGGTTGGGTTCACTTGCGTCTTGCAGGATGCTTTTGGAAAACGGTATTGAGCCTGTGTATCAGCTGACTACCCGTGACCGTAATCGCATTGCGCTGCAATCGGATCTCCTTTCCGCTTACTCGCTGGGAATAGAGAATGTACTTTGTCTAACAGGGGATCATGCGGTGCTTGGCGATCATTCAGGGGCAAAGTCGGTGTTCGATCTTGATTCGGTGTCACTTCTGGCTGCAGCCCGGGGCCTTACCCAGGGACAGGACATGGCTGGACAGCCCCTACAAGGATCGCCGCGCTTCTATCTAGGTGCTGTTGTCAGCCCGGGGTACGAGCCAATGGACCTCCAGCTTGTGAAGATGAAGCGCAAGGTGAAGGCAGGGGCAAGGTTCTTCCAAACTCAAGGCGTATACGACACTGAGCTATTTGGCCGGTTCATGGACAAAGCTAAACAGCTGGAGGTGCCTGTGCTGCTAGGCTGTATCCTGCTTAAATCAGCGGGCATGGCCAAGTACATGAATGGAAACGTTGCCGGCGTGACCGTACCTCAATGGATGATCGATGAGATGAAAAACGCCCCGGACAAGGTTGAGACAAGCATTCGGCTGTCCGCGCGTTTAATCCGC
>JAGYNL010000204.1 GCA_018399865.1 Candidatus Bipolaricaulota bacterium
CAGGATTATCAACCTATAGGAGTGTGGTCAAATCGTGTCGAATTCGACAAAGTGGGTCGAGAAAGACCCAAAGCAGGAGAATGTCTTCTGGCCAAACGCGGCCATGAAGGAGAGGGCGTGGGTGTCTGACGAGTCAGTTTACGCTGAAGCAAGTAGTGATCCCATTGCTTTTTGGAGCAAGCATGCTGAAGAGCTCCACTGGTTCAAACAGTGGGACAAGGCATACGAGTTTGCGCCCCAAGCTTACAAATGGTTTGTTGGTGGAAAGATCAATCTTTCCTACAACTCGCTGGATTACCAAATCGAGAAGGGAAACGGAGACAAGATTGCCCTGATTTGGGAACCAGAACCTATTCAAGAGCCATCTATTAAGCTAACCTACAAAGAGCTGCATCGTTTGGTGAGCAAATTCGCCAATGCTCTCAAGGGCTTGGGCGTGAAGAAGGGTGACCGCGTGGGAATATACTTGCCGATGATTCCCGAAGCAGTCATCGCCATGCAGGCATGTGCGCGCATCGGCGCACCGCATAGCGTGGTGTTCTCAGCCTTTTCACCCGATTCGCTGCGCGATCGCATGGTAGATGCTGGAGCCAAGGTTCTAATTACGGCCGACGGCTACAACCGCAGAGGTAAGGCGATCAACCTCAAGAATAATGCTGATGCTGGAGTTGAAGGGACACCTGTAGAGAAGGTGGTCGTTGTCAAGCGGCTTGATGGAAGCGCTTCCATGAAAGAAGGCCGCGATCTATGGTACCACGAGCTAATGGAAGATGCCTCCGAGGATTGCCCGGCAGAAGAGATGGATTCCGAGGACCTGGCTTTCCTGCTTTACACATCTGGGACTACAGGACAGCCAAAAGGTATCATGCACACCACTGGTGGCTATGCAGTTCAATCCTATATCACCGCCAAGTGGAACTTTGATCTTCATCCAGGAGATGTATACTGGTGCACGGCTGATGTTGGATGGATTACTGGCCACACCTACATCAACTATGCGCCCTTAATGAACGGCGTTACCAGCGTTATGTACGAGGGATCGCCGGATGCTCCTGATTATGGTCGCATGTGGGCGATTATAGAAAAGCACAAGATCACCCAACTTTACACAGCACCAACCGCCATCCGTATGTTCCTGAAGTGGGGCGACGAATGGCCAGAGAAGTATGATCTATCGTCACTGCGCTTGCTGGGTACAGTGGGCGAGCCAATCAATGTGGACGCCTGGCTTTGGTACTTTGACAAGATAGGCGGCGGGCGCTGTCCTATCGTTGATACCTGGTGGCAGACCGAAACTGGGGCAAACATGGTTAACAACCTTCCTGGGGTTGGACCATTTATTCCTACTGTTGCCGGAAGGCCATTCCCTGGTGTTATCGGAGATATACTGGATGCCGGCGGAGATATCCTTGAGCCTGGCCAGGGAGGATACCTTTCTATCTTCAACCCGTTCCCACCAGCATTAACCAGAGGGATCTATGGGGATATGGAGCGGTTCAAGGCGCAGTATTACACTGAGTACGGCGATGAGCGCTACTTCACCAGTGACGGGGCGCGCAAGGACGAGGCGGGAAACATCCGCATTACCGGACGCGTAGACGACGTGATGAACGTTGCTGGGCATCGTCTCGCTACCGCCGAAGTAGAGAGCGCTCTGGCGCAGAACGATAAGGTAAGCGAAGTGGCGGTTGTGTCCCGCCCAAGCGACCTGAAGGGTGAAGTCCCCGTGGCTTTTGTGCTGCTGAAAGCGGGAGTAGATCGTTCAGATGAAATCCGCAAAGAACTGCTTGCCACGGTAACTAAGGTAATTGGGCCAACTGGGCGACCTGAAGAGATCATCTTCGTAACGGATGTGCCAAAAACGCGTTCTGGAAAGATCATGCGCCGCGTGTTGAAGGCGTTGGTCCGCAACGATCCTGTAGGTGACTTAACAACATTGCAGAACCCGGAAAGCGTAGAGCATCTTAAAGAGATGGTGTCTTACAAGGGTTAGGGAGGATTAAATGAGCGAAATGGAAAAGCCTGCACT
>JAGYNL010000205.1 GCA_018399865.1 Candidatus Bipolaricaulota bacterium
GTTCGGAGGGGGGAGGAGCCGGGAACTCAACCGACCCCTCCTACCCCTATCGCAAGATATAGGCCGGACGGATTGTTGTAGCGTGAGCAGCTCGCCTGCCCCGTTATGTTTTTGCTTTGGAAATTTGCCTTATACAATCGCAACGTTGGAGGCCCCAGTGAAATGGAATTGCACCCCACGAAACACATGAGAAGGCGGCTATTTCACAGGGCAGGCAAGCTCCAACGCTACAAAAACAGTGAACCCTACAACGTTACGGGTAAGGTGCAAGGTTACAAGATTTAGTCACTTGTTAAGAAAAGACTTGGGGTGAAGTTATATAGGGTCGATTCCCCAACAAATTCGCGCAATAGGGAGTTTCCAGGAATCTTCTCCGAGCGGTAAGGATAGAACCATCGCAGGAAGGCTAGCAGGCGCTCGGCCTCAATGCGCAGCTGTGGCGCTTTAACCTGCAACAGCAAGGGCTCTACAAGCGGTTTGAGCACGGATAGCTCGTAGGCAAGGGCTGAATTAAACATAACATCAGCCTGTTCCTGATAAGGGAAAATATTTTGCTTCTCTCCTCGCCGTACGTTACGCCACATTTCAAGTGTCATCTCAGCCGTGTATCCTCGATAAACAGCGTCACGAACAATTCGGCGGATAAGGCGAGTATCTGTGGTGGATACACGATTATGACTATCCAGGTTTAGCTGCGTTAGGGCGGAAACGAAGATGCGAAATACTTCTCCATCGGCAAATCCCTCAAGTAGCTCAGGGTTAAGACCATGAATTCCCTCCACAATTAGAACCTGGTCCAGATCCAGCTTGACTTTCTCTCCAGCTTCCCGGCATCCGGTATGGAAGTTGTATTTCGGGATGGTTACTTCCTTTCCTGACAGCAATTCCTTTAGCTGCTTTTGGAAGTAGTCAATGTCAAGTGCAGACAGCGAGTCAAAATCGATCTCTCCGCCTCTGGCTGCCAATTCCTTTCTAGGAATGAAGTAGTTATCCATGCCTAAGGGATAGGGATGGATGCCTTGGGCCATAAGCTGCACCGATAAGCGATTGGAAAAGGTGGTTTTGCCTGACGATGATGGGCCAGCCACGAATACCAGACGCGGCCTATTTTCGTGCTTGTCAGCAAGGGTGGAAGCAATCTCGGCAATGCGTTGTTCGTGTAGTGCCTCGGAGACAAGTACCACCTGTTCGATTCTCCCAGAGCGGATGGCATCATTTAGTGAGGCAACATTACCTACGCCCACTACATTAAGCCACTTGCCGTATTCGGTAAATATCTGCCGAAGCTCGGTAAATTTCTGCGCAGGCAAAAGTCGCTTTGGATCCTCACGCCGAGGAAATCGGAGGATGAATCCATCAGAGAATCTCTCCAGAGAGAATGTCCGTAAAGCGCCTGTCTTTGACACCATGTATCCATATGAGTAATCGGAAAATCCATTAAGCGAGTACAGGTGTACATGATCCTCTTTTATGTCCTCCAGCAGCCGTACCTTGTCGTCCTCGCCGCGGGCGGCAAAGATTGCAGAGGCTTCAGGAATGCTGGCTCGCAGGCGCTCTATAGGAAGGTCATCGGCAACAAGCTCCCGCATACGCTCCTTGAGTTTTGCCAGCTCTGCCGACGTGAACATCGAACGACCCTCAACACGGCAGAAATAACCTCCATAAGGAACGGAGTAATCTACAAAAACATGCGCCTTAGGATACAGCTCATTGGCGGCAACAATCAGCAAGAAGGACAGACTGCGACAGTAAAT
>JAGYNL010000206.1 GCA_018399865.1 Candidatus Bipolaricaulota bacterium
AAAAAAACTGTTCTAGGTTCGAAGTTCTAAGTATGGGATTAGGGATTAAAGGATTAGGGGGTAAGAGCAGTTCGTAGGGTTCATTGGGGTTGGGCAGCAGGATTATGGAATAAGGATTAAGGGGGAGAAGCGGTTCGTGGGGTTCGTTGGGAATAAGAAGCACGGAGGCTATCGGCGTTGTACGTGGAGTTGATTGACTGGTAATGTCGCTGTTATAATGTTGATGTTACTGGGGGTGCATTCATATGGCTTTGACGCGAACTCAAATCTACCTGGAACCAGAGCAACATCGGTTGCTCAAGAAAGAGGCGGAAGCTAAGGGGATCTCGTTGGCTGAACTTCTTCGGCAGATGGCGTGGGAGCATCTGCGATCAGAACCCACGCATAAGGATTTTCTCAGTGTTGTTGCGCTGGGGAGAAGCGGCAAGACTGATGTCTCCCAAGAACATGATCGCTACATCGCAGAAGGAATGTCGGGTGAATAAGGTCTTTGTTGATACTTCTGCATTCTATGCTTTGGCTGACGAGAGTGACCACAGTCATCCTCGAGCTAAGGACGCCTATGAGTCGCTGATCAAGGTGAACCTGGTGACCACTGACTATGTGCTGCTTGAGTGTTGGTTCCTTATCGGAAGCCATCTTGGAAGGAAGAAGGCGATACGTTTCTGGGATGGGCTGCGTTCGGGCATCGTTGATATGATCAACGTCAATATGCAAGCCCTAAACCAGGCCCGCGAGATCATTGATAGATTCCCCGACCAAGCTTTCTCTTTAGTTGATGCTTCTAGTTTTACTGTGATGGAGCGTGAAGGGATTAAGACCGTTTTTACGTTTGACTCTCATTTCCGTGTCTACAGATTTGGCAAGGATAAGAGACGGTATTTCGAGGTAGTCCCAGAATGAGATTGATTTGCGTTGTCGGTGCTCGTCCACAGTTCATCAAGATGGCCGCTGTCTCGCGTGCTGTCGCTCGATACAACCATGAATGCAGCGCCGACGCAGTGATTGATGAATTGATCGTCCATACCGGCCAACACTACGATAAGAATATGCTGACGCCAAGGTAATGTTAAAACGAATACGCACGCAGGCGGCAGCAGAAAATGTTCGCGTTACCCAACATGCACAGCAAGAAATGATTGAGGAAAATATCTTGCTCGATGAGGTGCTTGAAGCTATAGATGCAGGACAGATTTTGGAAAACTACCCCAAGCATCGGAGAGGAGCTTGTTGTTTGATCAATGGTCTTACCCAGGATGGCCGCTCGTTGCACATCGTATGTACAACAGCACAGCCAGTGCTTATAATCATTACGGTTTATGAACCCAAGTCTCCAAAGTGGATAACGCCAACCCAAAGAAGGTGATAGAGATGAAATGCAGCATTGAGGGATGCCCGGGAGAGTATGAGGAGCGAAGGATTGTGCACACTGTGCGCCATCAGGAGCAGGTAATCGTTATCGATGGCGTCCCAGCGGAGGTTTGTTCAGTGTGTGGAGATGTTCTCTTAAGACCAGAGACGGTACGACGGATTGAAGCGTTGTTGCGAACAGCAAGCTCCCCAGCAAGGATGGTTCCCTTATACAAGTATGCGTGAAGGAGATTTTGGCCATTGCAGGGTTTGTCGGATTCGTAAATCTTCAAGTTCTTCGCAGGCTGTTGGACAAAACTCTTCTCCGTGCAAAACAGAAGCTTTCACCACCGAGAACGCGGAGCACGCAGAGAGTAGCATGGAAATCTTAATGTTTAATCTCAGCGACCTTTGCGCCCTCTGGAAGGTGTAGTACATCCTTCTCCAGATACTACACCCCCCGAGGCGGTAAAATGCTTGAAACTAGGAGCCGAGCTTGAAGATAAGCGGCAGAAAATGTTTGCGCAACATGTTCTTTGACGGGGCAGAAAGGCTTGCGGATTTGAGCTTAGATGGGTATGGTGCCAGCCACTGGCAGAACGGCTGCACGACACTTTTGCTGATCTGAAAGGGCAGATCGAGAGATTTGAGAACTTCTTGGCCTCCATTTGACGGCCGGTAGAAGCCAGTCCCCTCTGTATCCTTGCCACGTTATGATGTATTCACGGAAAATC
>JAGYNL010000207.1 GCA_018399865.1 Candidatus Bipolaricaulota bacterium
ATCCTGCAGCCCCTGAACATGGACGTACATAAGCACTATCGCGTCTACACCAGCGTTAATCAACGTCTCCATCATGTCATGCTGGGGTCCGAGTTCCCCACCAGCCATTTCAACCCTGGCAGTCCAGCCTCGGTGCGCGCATTCGATCTCGAACTGCTTTACATCCCTCTGCACAGATTCGGATGACATGGAGTGTCCCACCAAGGCTATTACAGGATTGTCCGAAAGTTTATTTGGTACAGGAAATTCATCATCAACTGCCATTGCCCCAAGACCAATAACCATAACCAACGACACTAACATAATTAGCACTTTCTTGAGATTCATATCTATTTACCTCCGTATGCATTTAGACCTTCCGAGCAATTTCCCCTACACGTTGCTTTATAGATCTCACCTCCTCGCTATCTATCTCTGACAATCGTAACCGTTTACCAAAACGTTTACGAAAACGTTTACTACTCTAACAGATGCTTCGGCATATGTCAAGCTTGACAAAAAAATGATGCTAATGCCCTTCTACACAGGATCAAAACGACTTATATCAACACCACATCTACAGAACTTTTGACGGAGCTTCCCTGGAAAAATGCAACAGATAGCTTTTGGCCCTCTCAACAACTAGAAACCACAGACAGGTCAACCCCATAGATGCTAGCTATTCACTTGCCTAACCGCTTAGCTTATTCACATCCCGGCAATGAATCTTCTATACCTCTCTTAGGTACTGCGCTGCTTCCTCTGGAGGTACTGGATTGATGAAAAAACCAGTCGCGTGCTCTAGGCCAGCCATTACAGTGAGACGAGGAATAATGGTGACTTGCCAGTGGTAACTATGCTCCATCGTTGGCCAGTAATCATGTTTGTTTGATCCTGCGGAAACATTTGGCGCAGTATGTAGCATCAGGTTGTAAGGCGGGTCATTTAGCAAGCCTCTCAGGCGATGTAGCGTTCGCTTAAGAATGTCTGCAAACTCCCTGCGCTCTCCTGCTGATATGTCAGAAAAATCGTGCGCATGCTTTCTTGGCATTATCTTCATTTCAAAAGGAAAGCATGAATCGTACGGAGCATACACAACGTAATCATCTGTCTGTTCGATGATGCGTTCTCCAGAGCGGAGCTCTGTTTTCAGCACATCACAGAATAGGCATTCCCCCTTATCCTTGTAGTAAGAATGTGCTTCCTGCAGCTCCTTGTCGATTACTTGCGGTACAATCGGTGTAGCAACAATCTGCGCATGCGGGTGGTTTAGGGATGCTCCCGCCGCTTTTCCATGGTTTTCGAAGATCAATACGAATCTACAGCGACTATCTTTCTTTATCTGCTCTAATCTCACGGCAAAGGTGTCAACGATTTTTTGAACTTCCTTTAGAGGAAGTTGTGCTATACCCTTTCGGTGATCAGGGCTTTCTATGATCACCTCGTGCCTGCCTTGACCATCCATTCGTTGGTAAAGCCCATCAACAATTAGCTTTCCAGTTTCAGAACAATCATCACTTAAGGCAGGAAACTTGTTTGGCACCACGCGCACTTGCCATGATCCATCAGGCTTAGAGACGCGGTAGATCTCTGGGGGAGTTTTATCCTCATTACCAGGGCAAAAAGGACACTCAGCCTCCGACAACTCCTTCGATCTCTCACCGGCAGCTAGAAAATCAGATGGACGCTTTCCTCTTATGGGAGCAACGATCACCCAACGGTCACCAATTGGCCCCCGTCTCAGTTCGGTCATTGCCCTTCCTTGTAAGCAAGACGACGTACTAGCGTTTAACCACTTTGTTTATCAGCGTAAGCCAGTTAAGCAACAACTGAGGCATCAAGAAGTTCTGTTGCACGTGCTCTCGACCACGCGCCCCCAGTTCAGCCCTAAGATCCCTATCATTTATGAGGCGAATTGCCAGCTCAGCTGCTGTTTTGGAATCTCCCGGCTCTACGAGATATCCCGTCTCCCCGTCGATAACCTGCTGTGGAATTCCACCAACATTTGTTGCAATCACTGGCGTCTCCTTCCACAGCGACTCCGCTACAGTTAACCCAAATCCTTCGCGCAAAGAAAGCTGAAGAACAACGGTAGCCTCACGTTGCAAAGCGTTCACCAAAAGCGGATCAGTTTCTGTGATTAGGTGCACATCATCCATGTCCTGCGTTTTGAGAAAGATCTGGTTATAGATCTCCGGCCCCTCAGGATCATCGCTAGCCATGTTGCCAACCATTACTAGCCGACAGTCAACCTCCTTTCGTACGTGGAGGAAGACATGTAACACACCCATTGGATTCTTCCATTTGTCAAATCTCGAAACCTGCAAAATAATAGGTTTATCACGAGGTATTCCATAATCGGCTAGCAACTTGTCAATTGCCGCTTGGCTAAGTTCCTGGTTGATTGCCGACAGAGAATCAATAGCTGGGGGAATGATGGTTGTATCCACAGGCAGATCAGGCTTGCGGAAAGCATCAGACGATACCACTACAGTATCGTAGCGCAACACAAATGGTTTCAACCGCTGCCAAACTACTTCATCCGGTGTGGACAAGTCGATATGACAACGCCAGATCCATGGCACATCCTTCTGCCTGTAGCGAAGCATAGGAAGCGGCTGTGGGTCATGCACAACAACCAAATCATGATGAGACAGCGGGCTATACAGCGCGAACGCCTTATTTATAGAAAGGTATCTTTCCATATCCCTATCACTTAGGCAGACATGCTCGCCCTGTAAGCCATTATGCAGCTTCTTAGTGACCTGGAACAGGGCAGGATCACCGTAAAGTAGGTTCCAATCGGCATTTATTCCCACGTCATTGAATAGCGGCACAAGCGAGTTCAACATACCCGCTACCCCTCCACCGTGGAAAGTGGAGTTAATCTCCAGCATCCTAAGCCCATACAAAGGACGAGCAGCGCGAAACACGTTCGCCACTGCTTCGGAGCCAACACATCTAAGATATCTTTCGATTCCCAAGGAGTCTAGTTGCACAATATCAGCATTTTACTACGGCAAACGCCTTATGTCCATACATCATCGAGCATCGAGGGGTCGCGTCTTCATTTTTGGTATCAAATATCGTATAATGACTCATGGCACGTCAACTCAGAGTCGAATTTGAGGGAGCGCTTTACCACATTACAAATAGGGGTAACGGACGCAATAAGACCTTCTTCTCAGATCGTGATCGAGAGGCATTCCTTGATATCCTTGGCAGAGTCGTCGACCGCTACGGCTGGCGTTGTTACGCCTACTGCCTCATGAACAACCACTACCACCTGTTAGTTGAGACACCAAAAGCCAACCTCTCAAAGGGGATGCATCAGCTAAACGGCGTGTTCACTCAGAACGTAAACCGCTACAACAATCGGGCAGGACATCTCTTTCAAGGCCGCTTCAAATCAATACTTGTAGAGAAAGAAAGCCACCTGCTCGAGCTTGCTCGTTACGTAGTGCTAAACCCTGTGCGCGCAAAAATGGTCGACAGACCCGAACAGTGGAAGTGGAGCAGTTATAGAGCTACAGCCGGGCAATGCAAGTCGCCTGAATTTCTTTGTGTGCAGTGGATTCTGGAGCAGTTTGGCACCAATCCAGCACGTGCAATAGAAGCATACAGGCGTTTCGTCAGTGAGGGTTACGGCGTGCCGATTTGGGACAGGCTGAAACCAGGAAACATTCTGGGTTCTGAGGAATTCGTTGGGCAGGTAAAACCCCTTTTCTCCAAGCACCGGGAAAACACAGATTTTCCGCAAGATCAGAGGCTAGCCATGCGCCCCTCGCTTGAGAAGATCTTCCAAGGTGTCACTGACAAGGCTACTAGGAACGATCGGATCTACGAAGCAACCAGAATTCATGAGTACACGCTAAAGGAAGTAGGAAGTCACCTGGGGCTTTGCTGCTCAACGATAAGCATACTAGCAAAGAAGGTTTACGAAGCCAAAAAACACCAAAAATGAAGATGCGACCCCGTAGATGATTGTACTTTCTGTAGTGGCATTAGGCTTCGCAGCAGCGCACATCTACGCTAGCTGGAAAGAGAAGCGTACCTACACGTATGTCTTTAAACCGCTAACAATAGTCGTTTTGCTTATTCTGGCCATTCTTCGAGCTAATGGCATAGGCTCGCTGTATTCAGGGGGCATCATTGCCGGGATAGTCTTCTCCCTGGTAGGCGACGTGGCGTTGATGCTACCAAAAAAGCAGATCATCATCGGTATGAGCGCTTTTCTCGTTGCTCATATTGCCTACATTGTTTCGTTTTCACGGGGAATGGATATGATGACCAGCTTCTGGCCTCTACTTCCCATAATGTTATACGGTGCAGCAATCGCTTGGATCATCTTCCCAAAAGCAGGAAAACTAAGGTTTCCAGCCCTGGTTTACGAGATAGCCATTCTGGCTATGGCCTGGAGGGCGCTAGAACGTATGCTGCAGACCGGAGAGCCAAGCGCCGTGCTTGCTCTATCCGGCGCGATGTTATTTTTGATATCGGACTCTTTTTGGGCCTGCAATTTCATCATCAAACGCTGTACTAATGCCCAATCATTAATCCTTGGCACCTATTACCTTGCCCAGTGGCTAATCGTGTTATCTATTTGAGCGCAGGTGCTTCACGACTTTTTCTGCAAGCTTGCTCGGGATATTAGCAGCAGATGATATTTGCTCTACACTTGCCCGCGAGATTTTCTCCAATGATCGAAAGTAACTTACAAGAGCAGCCTTCCGCTTTGGCCCGACCCCGGGGATCTGATCCAACACCGAGCCCAGATTACGACGAGCTCGCAACTTACGATGATAGGTTATGGCAAACCGATGCGCCTCGTCCCGGATTTGCCTCAACAAAAGAAGGCCTTTGCTAGTTGGCGCAAGACGGTAAGGATCCGATTGCCCGGGACGAAAGACCTCTTCGTGCTTTTTTGCCAAGCCGATGGCTTCAATCTCGTCTAGCTCAAGCTCGGAAAGGACTTTCGTAGCTACGTTAAGCTGACCTTTGCCCCCATCTATAAGTAACAGGTCAGGAAGCTGAGAGAACTTACCCTCAGTTATGGCTGGGTCATTTAGCTCTGCCAATCCGCGTCGGAATCGACGTCTCAAAACCTCAGCCATCATAGCGTAGTCATTCGGCCCCTCTTCCAACCGCACCTTGAACCTACGGTAAGCATCCCGTCTCGGACGCCCATTTTCGAACACGACCATCGATCCGGTTGCTTCTGTGCCCTGAGTATTAGAGATATCATAGGCTTCTATCCTTTCCGGAAATAACGATAAGGATAGATCTGCGGCCAATTCCGTTAGAGCCTGATTTGACTTCTCGCGCACCGTAGCTGACTTCTGCTCACGATTGAGCGAGTAGCGAGCATTTTCGTTTGCCATCTCTACCAATCGCTTCTTCTCGCCCCTCTGCGGAGCCTTGATATAGACGCGCTTACCCCGAAGCGAGCCTAGCCACTCAGCCAATTCTTCAGCATCGTCAATCCTAACAGGGACAAGTACTCCCTCTGGAATGACAGTAGCGGCCGTGTAGTACTGAGGCAGAAAATCTGAAAGTATCTCACCCGTCACTGAGTCAATCGGCGCACGCAGATGAAAGGTCTCCCTTCCACTAAGCCGGCCATCGCGCAATCGGAAAACCTCCGCGCAGGCACGCTCGCCTTGAATAGCAAGTCCAATCGCGTCGATATCCACTACCCGCGACAGGCTAACCGATTGACGTTCCAGGGCGTGCATAACCGCGACCAACTGATCGCGAAGCCGCGCTGCTTGCTCGAAGTTCTCCTCTCTTGCCGCCTGATCCATCTGCTCTCGCATCCGCCTGGCTAACCCCTCAAACCTTCCCTCCAACAGCATGGAAGCTTGATCAACAACCCTCTTGTATTCCTCCTTACTAACCAGATCAGCGCATGGGGCAAGGCAGCGGCCAATGTGGTAGTCAAGGCATGGCCTGCGTGGTTTGTTCAAAGGTAACTTTAGGGTACAGGTACGGATAGGAAAGAGTTTCTGGGTAAGTTTCATTGTGGAGCGCATTGCCTTGCTGCTTGTGTATGGCCCAAAGTATCTAGCTCCATCATCCTTGCGCTTGCGCACTATCATAAGGCGCGGAAATGCCTCATTAGTAATCTTAAGGTAAGGATAGCGCTTGTCGTCCCGAAGGCGTACGTTAAACCTGGGCTGGAAACGCTTGATAAGGCTTTCTTCGAGTATGAATGCCTCAACCTCGGTCTTGGTTTGTATCACTTCGATATCGGTAACTTCCTGTACCATGCGCCGTGTCTTACGCGTCAGTCCTTTTGCGGAATG
>JAGYNL010000208.1 GCA_018399865.1 Candidatus Bipolaricaulota bacterium
TATACTTGCCGGGTTTGGTCCTTTGGAGTCGTTTTCTGGGACTATATCGGCGCTGAGTAACGTTGGACCAAGCTACATCGACCGGGCAGCTTATGTTAGCATGAACTCAGGACTTAAGGTATTCTATATTTTGGTGATGGTTGCAGGAAGGTTGGAGATTTTGCCGCTTCTACTGGTTTTCTCACGCCGGGTGTGGCATTAGGAGGCACAATGCGCGTAGTCATTGCTGGAGCAGGAATGACGGGAAGACGTCTGATGTCTAAGCTAGCCGCTGATCACTATGATGTGGTGGCCATTGATCTTAACCGCGACGTGTGCGAGATGGTGAGCGCAAAGTTAGGTGTATCTGCGATTTGCGGGAATGCGACCGATGTAGCGACATTGGAAGAGGCGGAGATCGAGCAGGCCGATGTGGCGGTTGGGATGATGCACCAAAGCGCGGATAATTTAGCTTTTAGTCTGCTTTCTAAGAGCTCTGGGGTAAAAAGGGTAATCACTCGCATGGCCAATCCTAAGTATGCTGGGGCATACCTACAGGCAGGTGTTACTACCGTGATTGACGTGACCGGGCTCTTTCTGGATCGGCTTGTATTGGAGATTGAACGCCCTGAGATCCACGAGATTGCTAGCTTTGGTGCTGGGGCAGGGACGATAATTGGCGTTACAGTGCCGGAGAAATCTCACATTGTGGGAAGGACAGTACGTGATGTAATGTCAGATAAGCGCTATCCGAAGGATTGCTTAATAGTTGGAATTTTCCGTGGGGAAACCGAACGGCTTGTTATTCCTAATGGGACTGAGCTTATCGGCGCAGGAGATCAGCTTGTGCTTTGTGCACTTACTGCGACTGCAAAAGACATACCTCAATACTTCGAGACCAGGAAGGGAATATCCTCTCTTTTTGGAGGTAAGAGGAGCCAGACTGCACCCAGGGCAGCCTCTCAAACACAGGTCGAGCTTGACAGTGCCTTGGAAGAAGGGGAGAACGAAAGCCAGGGTGTTAGCAAGTGACTAATCACTGCCTGAAAAAGGTGGTTGTTTTTCAATTGTGACATCGAAGAACACAAGATGTAAGGCGACTGAATACGGTGGTTGGTTTTTGTTATCTAGCTCATCGGAGTGCAGAAGTAGTGTAACCTCTGTCCTTTTTGGATCGGAGAATCCAGTCTTGTCGCGCAGTAAGGGGCTGTACACAAGTCCACTCTGACGTATTGACCCATCCGCGCGGCGAAGCGCATTGGCAACTGACCACTGGCCAATAAGATCTTCGTAGAACAATTCTCCATCTAGGTAAAGGTCAAAAATGGCTTGGCCGGTGAGTATAGCGTGTGTGGGGGGGAGCTTAGCATCGCCTTCATCGAGCTCGCTATTTATCCGTAGATCCTGCAGTATGTCGATGAAATCACCTGCTCTAGCTACGATTTCGATATTTCCGGCAAGTTTGTCTGTGGCTGAAGTTTGAATCGGGTTAGAGGCTTTTGTTGTAGATACTGAAGCATAGATGGACGCGCTCTTGTCGGGGCCAACACTTAACCACATGGAACCGGTTAGCTCTTGCACGCCTTCTCCATCATAGCAAAAATTATCACCGTACCCACCGATTGCTAGGGGAATCTCTGCCCGAACAAACCAACTCGGATCAGCGTTTGGTAAAGGCTCAGGTGGTTGGGGAAGCAAAACAGCAAGACCCACGAAAGCGGCCACAATTCCTATCAGAATGAGTATTCGATATGTCACAGTCTTCCATCCTCTAAGATTACCATACGAAGTGAAACTGTGCCAACCAGGTTGCAGGAAATCAACCTGTTACTTACCATATGGCTTAACAAAAGCAAAGGTTCGCTGATGGGTGACATACCTGTGGACTGACTAGGAGAAGCTATACTGCGGTTTTCGGCAAGACCAAACTCTAATGATATTCACTCACGCGATTAGTTAAGAAAGATGCAGTATTTTGTGAGAAACATGTAGAAACCAAGATAGGATTACAGACAAGGCAAAAAGAAAGTCGGGACATCCCCCGACACTCAGTAAGATACGATATATGTACAGCATATGTCAAGGGGCAGGCGAAAACCACCTACAAAACGCTTTTATCAAGAATTTCGTAGCCCAATCGGAAGTGGTTACAAAGCTTTTCTTGCTTCATCGATAACCATCTTAACCATGGCTTTCGGATTCGCATTCTTGCAGGTGCAGCCGGCAGCCCGAGCATGGCCTCCGCCTCCGAACTTCAAGGCTACCTTGCTTACGTCCGCGTAGTTCTTGGATCTAAATGATATGTGGATGTCTTCCTTGGGCCATTCGATGAACAAAATGGCGATCTCTACTCCTTGTAATGATCTGATTTCCTCTACTATGTCATCGGCGTCCTCGTCGGTGCACCCGGTAGCTGTTAGCATCTGGGCTGATATTTCTGACCAGGCTAGCTTTCCATGTTCTACTTTATGTAATCTATCGAACGTCTGACACAGCAATTTGATCTGTCTTAGGTTTTTTTGTTCGAGAACCGCGGAAGAAAGGCGTTGAATATTTGCTCCTGCTTTTACTAGCTCAGCAGCATAATGAAATACCTTATAGTCCACGTTGGAGTACTTGAAGAAGCCTGTATCTGTAGCAATACCTAGCAGATTAATCTGCGCTAAACGGGTGTCGTACTCCACTAGTTCTTTTCCGATTTCGTAGATGATTACAGCCGCCGCCGCGTATGCAGAATCATAGAAATCAAGCTTGCCAAATCCACAATTAGTTTGGTGATGGTCAATGTTGATGTCCGGTTTCCTGCCCTTGAGCAGGATTACTGCGTCACCAATTCGGGACAAGTCAGAACAATCAACCGTGACTGTGGTGTCGTACTCATAGGCTTTGAGTTCACTGACATCCTTGATAAGCTTTACCCCAACTAGCTTTCTATAATGCAGTGGGATTTCTCCTGCTATGCAGCCTTCGGCTGTCTTTCCCAACTTTCGCATAATCATAACCAAACTGGCGACCGAGCTGATATCGTCCCCATCTGGCTTGATGTGCCCAATAACTAGCAGACGATTTGCCTTTTTTAGTTGTTCTATCACTCGGTGTAAATCAACTTGCATCTTAGCATGTACCTACCTTTAAATAAGTCGCCTAACATCCTATATAGGAGGGGCTTCATATGAACTACCTCCGAAAGCGCAGCTAATAAGTATACATCATGCTCAGATTAGACAGGGCAATTACAACCAACTTAGAGATGCAGGCAAGAAAGAAAACACGGCAGCGTTTACTTTTTCTTCCGGGAAGTTTCGTTTTGAAGGGGAATCGGCGAAGTAGCAATAGGCACGTGCAGAAAACTTGCCCGACATTTAACTTGACAAGCTTGGAAATCTGTGTTATAAATCGGGCTTGTGAACGTGAGCACAATCACAAAAGGGATGTGTGATGGCGAAACACGTGGATGTACCGGAAGAGACAATGCAACGCATGCTTTCATATCTGCGTGAGCTTGACTGCATGTTGAATGAAGGCCATGAAAGCTTCTCTTCCCAAACCCTAGCCAAGATGCTTCATACGAATCCGGCCCAAATCCGAAAGGATTTGTCCTATTTTGGTGAGTTTGGAACCCGTGGGGTTGGTTACGACACCAAGCGGCTTATACAGGAGCTCCGTGGCATCCTGAAGCTCGACCGCAGCTGGCGATTTGCGCTAATCGGAGTTGGACACATTGGTTCAGCTCTCCTGCTTAACCCGGAGTTGGATCGTCAAGGTTTTCATATAGTGCTGGCATTCGATAACGATCCCGAAATAATCGGCAAGAAATGCGGGAGCGTTGTTGTTGAGAATGTGGCAAACCTCAGCAAACGAATCACCGAAGAGAAGGTGCAATTAGCAATTGTTGCTACGCCTGTGGAATGCGCTCAAGATATGGCGGACACACTTATTGATGCCGGCATTAAAGGCTTTCTCTGCTTTGCTCCGTGTCATTTACAGGTTCCAGATAATATAAGAATCGTGCCGATAGATATTCCCATGGCCTTGGGAAAACTGGTCTACCACATGGAGGTATAGCGTTGCGCGCACAAGGTGAACACATTATTCAGCGTTACATAGCTGTGTTTGTGGTGTCATATGGGGTTTGGCTTGCTCTTGTTGGCACATTGCATTGGCAGGAGCTTCTCATGGGAGGAGTGTTTTCAGCCATTGTGGCCGGTTTCGGTTGGCGTTACTTCTCTCAGGTAGGCTTCTCTACAATTAGCTTGAAGAAGCTTCTCTATATGTTAATATATATCCCGGTCTTTTTTTGGGCAATGATAAAGGCTAACTTCGATGTTGCTTATCGAGTGATTCACCCCCGTATGCCTATTAAGCCGGGTGTTGTGATGATAGAAACGGATCTGGAATCAGATAGTGGGAAGCTTGCGCTTGCCAACTCGATTACCCTGACTCCGGGAACCTTGACCATGGATGTTGAAGAAGACAAGATGCTCATTCATTGGATTAATGTGAAGACCTCGGATACCAAAGAAGCTACCAAAATCATCGGCAATCGATTTGAACGTTTCCTGAAGGTGATCTTCTCATGATATGGCTGTTGTTTTTGTCCTTAAGTGCAGGGGGAATTGCTCTTTGCTTGATACGAGCGGCATTAGGTCCAACGACTTCTGATAGGGTCGTAGGAGTGGACGGTACAGTCACCATAAGCATTGCACTAATGGTATTACTTGCATCGTTTTTTGACCGTCAGATCTATTTGGATGTGTCACTGGTATACGCTGTTCTTGGTTTTATCGGGGTTCTCGCGGTCGCCCGCTATATGGAACGGGGGGTATGATGTATACATTTGGGCAGGTGTTAATTGGGCTTGGAACTGCATTCCTATTCCTGGGTGGCTTGGGGATCTTTCGTTTTCCAGATGTTTACAATCGCCTGCAGGCAGGAACGAAGTGTACCACGCTAGGGGCTTTTTCCACGATCTTAGGAGTGGGATTTGTCCATCCAAGTTGGATGCCGAAAGCGGCAATCATTGCTGTATTTATTCTCCTCACTAACCCCATCAGCGCTCACGCGCTAGCGCGAGCGACCTACAAGAGTGGGGTGAAGCTGTGGGATAAGAGTGTCATCGATCGCTGTAAGGAGTTCGATGGTTGCAAGGAAGTCTCGGATCAGGAGGAAACATGATATATATAGCCATTCTAACAGTAGTGATGTTGATTGCTGGAGTGGCGGCGTATCTCTTCCACGACCTGATTGCTTCTGTTGTAGCTTGCGCCGCGGTGAGCCTGATTGCTTCTGTCCTGTTTTATCTTTTGCAGGCTCCAGATGTTGCAATGGCTGAAGCGGCTATCGGTGCTGGTTTAACTACGGCGATTTTCGTTATCGCTATTCGTAAGACCGGGAGGTATGAGAAATGAGAACTTTCGTTGGTTTTAGCCTTCTGGCCCTAATCTGTGTTGGACTGGCACTGTCTCTATCTCACATCCAATTTGGCGCGGATCGAATGCAGGTTGGAGACTACTATCTGAGTCACGGAGTTGCTGATACTGGCGCATCGAACATTGTTACAGCAGTTGTGGTGAACTATCGCGCGTTGGATACTCTGGGAGAGGTAACCGTTCTATTCATTGCTTCGCTTGGCTTAGGGGTCTTCCTTTCCTGGCCGAAGAATAAAGACTCAGGGGAGAGTGGAAAGCGCGAGTTGCCGCCTGCAAGCTTGATTGTTCGTCGTGGTTCTCAATTCTTGTTTCCATTGATAATGCTGCTTGGTGGATACATTTTCCTTCATGGGCATCTCACTCCGGGGGGCGGTTTTCAAGGCGGAGCAGTTATCGCCTCCGCATTCCTTCTGATGTTTCTTGGTAACAGTCAATATCGCTTGTCTGAAAAGTCTTTTGCGGTTACAGAGAGTTTGGCAGGCATGACGTTCGTTGTTGTCGGATTGATCGGGTTGGTAGTTGGGGGTTATTTCCTGAACAACTTCCTTCCTAAGGGGAATGTGTTCGCCTTGTTCAGCTCGGGAGTTATTCCAATTCTATATACAGCTATCGGGCTGAAGGTAGGCGCGGAGTTAACAGGAATTGTGGCCAACATGTTTGGAAGCGGGGGCGAAAGATGACAGTTGGAAATC
>JAGYNL010000209.1 GCA_018399865.1 Candidatus Bipolaricaulota bacterium
CAGTAATATCGCGAACGAACTCTACAACAGATGTTACATTGTCCGATTCTGGATCCCTTATCGGATAACTGAACAGCTCGATCCACTCAGCGGGGGAACCACTTACTTGGACAATGTCTCTTTCCATGTTTCCAGTTTTAATGGCACGTAGCGAAGGGCAAGGTTCACACGGGGAGTCTCTATTCTGATAGGACTGGTAGCACTTCTTGCCTTCAAGGGGTAGTCTATCGGAGTGCCACTTCTTAATAGTCCTGTTGGTATAACGAATGGTCAAATCTGGATCAAGGACGCTGATTCCGTCCTGGATGCTATTTAGAACATCTGATAAAAACCGCTCGTTTTCACGCAAGGAGGCATCCGCTTTGGTCCGTGCCTGCTCTAGCTCAATACTGAATAGGGCAAAGGCGATATCTCCTGCAAGCTCTTGGAATAAGTATATTTCCTCTTCGTCGTTACATAAGTCTCTATTAGTAGATGCGCTAAGTAGCCCATAGACCTTCCCGTTGTGTTCTAAGCGGACCGTTAGGCCTGCTCTACCCGCGTACCTAGCCGATAGTGGGCAGTCATGGCATTCAGAAGGCGGATCCTTGGTGACTACGACATCTCGTTGACAGAGCGCTCGCCGCCCACAGGCGGTAATGCGACCGGTCTTGAGCTGATCAACCAAGGGCAGAAAGTCATTTCCCAAACCGGCTTCGGCGCTTTCTAGCAACGTGTGGTTTTCGTCAAACAGTGCAATCCAGACATTGAAGTAACCGCGTGTTTCTTCCAGACTCCTGCAAGCTTCTTGGATTAGCTTGCTGCGATCCTTCTCTCTGACCAGGAGCTGATTGACATTTCGGATAGCTCGTAGCACAAGATTAAGGTGTGTGATTCTTTCTTCTTCCTTTTTATGTTCTTCAACTTCTTTTCGCAAGGCCATCATTTTATGTCTTATTTGATTTCTTAGAAGTAGCAGTCCGGTGATTAGTAGCACTGCAAATGCTCCAATGCTTAATAGCATCCATGTCGCGCAAGGGATCTACCGATTTAGTCTGAGCTGCAGGGGTGTCTTTGAACCAGGTTTCTAATGATTGGTAGTAAAGTAAATTAGTATCTTCCTTTAGTGCCTTGATGCGGTTATTGGTCCTTTCACTCAGGTATGATGCTGAAAGGGCCCCTTTCGAAAATGCAAACCCTAGCTTTAACCGTTGGAGAAAAACAGAAGGCTTGCATTTGTTACGGAGATCTGCTTGTTTGTCAGCGAAGTGATTGTTGGTCACTTTTGAGTCGACAAGATCATTGTCTAGTGCTTGAAGGGCATTTGCGTAGTTATCCATTTTCGCAAAACTACAATCCACGTAAAGTTCTGCAGTAACCTTACTTATACTGCTTGGACCATCAAGGTTGAAGCTATCGGTCATGATGCCCATCTTCTTTCCTTGGCTTTCAAAGATAGTAGGGATAGTAACATCTCTGCTTAGAATAGCCCCTTGACCAATTGGATAGCACAGTCTCTTACGAAAAGTCAAATCCCTGGTCTGAGCATCGGTCAAATGAGCATCTGGCATCATATCTATGTCCTCGCTCTCCGGCCTTGCTAGACGTTGGTCCCAATTACCATTTAGCCATTCTATCTTCGAGCCTTCTCGGGAAGCAATGTATGAAAGGATATGGGGCCAGAAACCGGCAACAGAAACGTTTTCATTGGTGAACATATTAGGAAGATTCTCATAGATGCTCACATTGATTTTGCTTTTGCGATCAGCAGCTACCGGGTTCGCGCAGCCAACAAGGAAAAGAAGAGCTGTAAGGGTCATCGGTATTGCCAAGTCTTTCATGTTCTTGGACACCTCCGCATGCACAGCACTTCAATTGTGTTCTAGCCTCCCTCCTCGTGTTCACGCTTGACAGTGTACATTCTTCTGTCTGCCTCGGCTAGCATCTCTTCGGCTGTCTTGCTCATGCCTGGCTTCCAGTACGCAGCTCCGATCGATACCGTTACAGGAAACGACACCAGATTTTTCGTACAGCTAAGTTTTACTAATGCCTGTTTGATTCGATCGATGACCGCATCTGTCTCTTTGTTCGTTTCTATAAGTACAACCAGGAACTCATCCCCGCCGTAGCGTACCACAAGATCGCTCTCACGCACCTGTTTGGCAAGGGTGTTTGCTACTTCCTTCAGGATGCAGTCACCGGTCTGGTGACCGTATGTGTCGTTTATGAATTTGAAACGATCGACGTCCATCATCAAAAAGCTAATGGGGTGGTCATATCTTTCGGAGCGCCCGATCTCCTTTTCGATGACCTGGTTGAAGTAACGTCGGTTGAATACGTTTGTTAGCGGATCACGCATTGCTTGATCCTGGAGCTGTTTTTGTAGTCTGATTCTCTCGATTGCCTGTGTGGTGTATTCAAGAAGCAGTTCGAGTAAGTGTACATCTTGCCCGCTAAACGCATTCTCCTGTGTTGAGGTAGCTTGAAACACGCCGATGTTGCCAATTGGCGCACTGATTCCAGATTTGAATTCCTCTCTTGTTGGACGTGCCTGCGGAACTTCAGAAAGCGACCCAAAGACGGTTGTTCTTCCTGTCTTGTAGGTGTGTGCTGCTAGCCCTCCTTCTTCTAGTGTGGTCTCCTTGGTCGAATCTACGGAAAGTCCAGAGGACATTGCTCTGGTGATTAACGTATTCCCCTCTACTATATCTAGTACACACATTGAGAAAGATAGAATCTTTTCGGCAGCCTCAACGGTAGCACGATACACGTCATCTTCGGATGAGCACACCTCCAGGGTTTGGGCCACATCGTGTAGCTGTTCAACCTTACGGCTTGTTTCATGAATTGTTCTCTCAGATACAAGTCGTTCTGATACATCAAGAACTATCGATACCAAGAAAGATTCTCCGTTCTGAGTAAACCCGGCGCCACGGACCTCAACGTCAAATTGCTGACCGGTACTTCTAATATTGACTGAGGGGGTGACGAATTTCCCACTTTCCTCTACTGCTTTTCGGAAATTCACAAACCCGTGGAAGTAGTCAGGATGGATGAGCTTCTGTACTGACAACCCGATGAATTCTTCTTTCTCATATCCGTACATTCTGCACGCAGCGGCATTGACGTATGTAATAGATCCATCACAGGTAGATATCAGTATCGCATCAGTAACCGCCTCATATACGGTTCGGAATCGTTGCTCGCTGTCTCGAAGTGCGTCTTCTGA
>JAGYNL010000210.1 GCA_018399865.1 Candidatus Bipolaricaulota bacterium
CTTGTCTGCAATGTCAGTAGGAAGAGGGAACGTCCGCTGGAACCTACCGTACTGTCGTCCTACCCGGAAGTAATTCTCCTCTTTTACGTCTTCACTTCGTTTCATCTCCCCTGAGATGCAGAGGCTATCGTCCTCAATCTTGATTGACACATCTTCCTTCTTCGCCCCCGGAAGCTCTGTCTCAATAACTAGCTTACCATCCTTTTCGTAGATATCGCTGCGACCAAAGCTTGGGGATACATCAACGCCCACGTTATGGAAATCCCTAAAGAAGTCATCAAAGATCCTCCCTAAACCACTTTCCAAAAGCAACGGTTGCGTCCAAATACTTGGAAGTCTGCTTGCCATAGTACTAACCTCCTATATTCTTTATTAGCAGTCTACCTATTGAACTGCTACTAGCAGTGTAGCACGTTGACTGCTAATTGTCAAGTACCTGGCTCGATGTTATACTTATCAAGCGATGAAAAGGATACTCATAGCAGTGATAACAGCATACCAACGGTTCATTTCACCACTGTTTCCATCACGCTGCCGTTTCTATCCAACGTGTTCACAGTATGGGAAGGAGGCAATTGCTAAGTACGGCGCCTTGAAGGGATCCTATTTGGCAATTAGGAGAGTGTTACGTTGTAATCAGTTTCACCCCGGCGGATTTGACCCCGTGCCGTAGTGAGTAACCATGAGCAGGTAAGCGACTGATAGACTTAGACTTTCCTACCGGAGGAAAGCGATCATGCCTGGAATTCTTTATATTGTTTCCACCCCCATAGGAAATCTCCATGATATAAGCCTACGAGCAATAGCTACGCTACGCAAAGTAGACTTCATAATTGCTGAAGACACACGCAACACGCGACATTTGCTTTCGCATTATCACATCACAACACCCTTTGCAAGTAGTTACTATAATGGGGTAGAACAAGAACGTATCGAGGGCCTGTTAAAGTTGCTTAACGACGGCAAGGATTTAGCATTGGTCAGTGACGCTGGTACACCCCTTGTAAGCGACCCAGGATACCCTTTAGTTCACGCAGCCATAGGTAGCGGAATCAAGGTAGTCCCTATCCCAGGAGCAACAGCAATGCTAGCTAGCCTTGTTGCCTCAGGCCTACCCACAGATCGCTTCGCTTTTGATGGAGCTCTGCCACGCAAAGATGTCCAGAAACAAAAATACTTAGAGGAAATAACCAAAGAAACAAGAACTACAATCGTCCATTCCTCGCCGCACCGCCTGCTTTTAGACCTAGAGGCCATCGCCGCCATTATGCCCGAACGTCACATTGTGCTTGCCCGAGAGGTAACCAAGCTGCACGAGGAATTCTTGCGTGGCACCGCTGAGATAATCCTCGAGCACCTACGTGCGCGTGGAACGCAAGTTAAAGGCGAATGTGTCTTGATTTTAGAGGGTACCAAACATTCTACAAAGAACGATGAGCAAGATCAGGCAGAAAAGCTGGCTTACCTACTTAAGAAAGAAGAAATATCAACCAAGGCCGCTACGCAGATTTTGATGCTGGCATTAAATCTAAAACGCAACGACGCTTATAGGTTACTACACAGAACCTAGGTGTACTTATCAGCAACCGAAGAGGCGGCGTAAGCCTGGGGCTTAATGCGAACGGCGAAGCCGCTTCCGATAATCATGCCTACAACTTCATCGATCATCTCTTTGGTAGGCCCTTTCTCACCAATATCAACGTGTATCTCTAGGTTAAACGACAATAGACTTAGGCTTGACAAACCCTTCAGCAAACGCTGCGCCAGCTCGAAGGAAAGCCAGGCCTCCCGCCAAATCCGCTGCCGCAGGGAGAATGTCTTATTCTCACGCACCCTCTTCCAGTAATACCGTCCGCCCTTGCCTATCTTATGCACAACGATTGCGCTGACGTAATCTACATGTAACCCATTAACCGAGGAATCCGTTCCTACAAGTATCTCGTAACGCGCCTTAGGATCAGCACTCATCTCCCCGATAATTGCTTCTATCATAGCATCAAACGACAGCTCCCCGGCATGGGGGTTATAGAACTTTTCGTCGATCATTGGCATATTATGCTACACCGTGTTACGCCAGTATGTCAAGAAGTCGGAAGCAGAATGGTGAAACATGCTCCTCCTTCCAAGCGGTTGCTAGCGGTTATTCTCCCTCCATGGGCTTCAACCCATTGCTTAGCGATTGCTAGACCAAGCCCGCTTCCTCCGGCAGCCCGAGTTCGAGCTTCATCTCCTCGATAGAATCGCTCGAACAAATGGGGGAGGTCTTTGTCTGAGATTCCAGGGCCTTGATCGACTATTTGCATAAGAATCATTTTCTCCGCCTTATCTATCTCTAGGCGAATCTCCATTCCCTCTGGAGTGTAACGTACTGCATTACTTAAAAGATTTCCGAGCACTTGACGAATGCGCATCGAATCTATGTTTATCACGAGAGTATCCTGAGGGGCAACCACCATCACACGGGGCTTGCTGTCCAAGGAAACGTTCACCGTCTCTGCTACCTGGTTTGCCATAGCAACGATATCAGTCGGTTCCTTGGAAAGCCGCAGTTCACCAGCTTCTGCAAGGGCAAGATCACGCAAGTCATCGATCAATTTACCTAGATGCAAGGTCTCCTCGTAGATAGGGGCAATGGTCTCCGAATCAGGCGAATAAACACCATCAAGGATCGCCTCCAAGTTCCCTTGTATTATTGTTACTGGCGTACGTAGCTCATGGGCAATATCCGCGGTCATGGTCTTTCGTACCTTCTCTGACCTGCTAAGATACTCGACCATTCGGTTGAAGGAACGCCCCAAGCGCCCGAATTCATCATGCGCCTTTACTAACACTCGCTGGGAGAGATCTCCGCTAGCTATTCTCTCAGTGGCGCGTGTAAGGAGACGTAAAGGTGATAGCACCTGAGATATCAGTATGACAGACAACAATATAGCAACCCCAGAAGCAATACCGCCCCCAAGGAGCGCAGATTTTTTAGCTGATGACAAAAACTCTTCCTCAGCCGGCGGAAGAGGTGAATTGCTATTGTCGATAACAAGAGTCCCGATCTGTTTTCCACCCTCGCGAATGGGATATCCGGAAGCTATCTGATCCTTCGGAAGTTGCGTACCTATCAAATCTTGCTGCGTAGAGACTACAACTACGCGATTCTCATCAGTCAAGGAGAAGTCGCCGCCCACTAGGGACGTCCGCCTAACTATTAGTTGCCCATTTACCATCAGTGAATACTGAGTAAATAATAGCCTCTCTGCTCCTTGCCAACTTCCAGTGCGGATACGGTACTCCGCTAACACCCCGCAGAGCTGATTAGCAGTCTGGTCACGTGTCTGTTCGTTGTAATCAGCAAAACCAGCGGTAATAGAACGCGCGGTCATAAAGTAGACCAAAGCAATGGCAACAAGAATAACAACTCCAAAAGAAAGACCTAGCTTCAAAGCAAAAGGAACATTTCTGTGCAACATTCTACTTTTCTCTTGTAAAGCGATATCCTACCCCGTGTACAGTAAGTATGTACTGCGGTTCCTTGGGATCCTGCTCAAGCTTGTGGCGAAGATTCTTCACATGCGTATCTATAGTCCTTGCGAAGGCATCATAAGTATAGCCTTGCACCTCGCGTAACAGCTGTAGCCTTGTAAACACTTGTCCCGGATGGCGTGCCAGGTAAGCCAAAAGATCAAACTCCGTAGGAGTAAGATCTATTGGCTCATCATTCACGAACACTTCGCGCGATCGCAGGTCGATCTCCAGTTGCCCTATTATTATGCGCTCATTTGTCCCTGTTTCTCCTTCGATTCTTCGCAGAACTGCCCGCACGCGGGCAACCAACTCCCGCGGGCTGAACGGCTTAACTACATAGTCGTCCGCGCCAAGCTCAAGTCCTACTACCCTATCCGCCTCTGAAGCTTTTGCCGTTAGCATAATTATCGGCACAGAGGACACAGAACGAATCTTCTTGGTAACCTCAATACCGCTCATCTTAGGTAGCATCAAATCAAGAACGATCAAATCTGGCCCCTTTTCTTCAAACGCGCGAAGGGCCTCCTCCCCATCATAAGCCGTGTACGTCTTGAAACCTTCCTGGTCAAGATAAGCTTTCACAGTTCGTACTATCATCTCTTCATCGTCGACTATCAGAATGCGTTTCATAACACACCCATTATATGCTATTCTTAGCTGCTACTAACCCTACACAAGTTAGTGGTTCCTTTTAGGCTTAGTTTTTCGCGCTTGATACTCAGGCTCAGGCGTTTGGTGGTTTCCCAGCACATGTCTAACAGTTTATAGAGTCCTTGTGAAGAGGTTGTGAGCGAAGCATGATCAGGCTGTGAGATAGGCTGTACGAACTTTGCCCGGTAAGCGCCCTGCCATTATCATCATTGCAACATGAAAAAGCTGCTGATTGTATCCACGGAGGGTCATGCCGGGAAGAGCACGTTAGCCCTTGCTATAGGTCAAGCCATAGCTGAGACCGGGGCATCGTTTTCTTACATCAAGCCAATCAGTTCTTCTGTGTCCTACGCCACAGGCGAGCCTATCGATCGCGATGCAAAGGCGATCGCGTCTATCCTTAATCTAAAGACAGATATGAAGCAAATTACCCCTGTTACCATCGAGACCCCTTTCCTACAGGAAGCTATTGAATCAGGCGACCATGGCTTCCGTCGCCGCATTCTGGAGTCCTTCAACCAGGTGACGCAAGGCAGCGATGTTGCCATCATTGAGGGCAGACAATACCTTGGTTTAGGGTTAACAGTGGGCCTAAGCGACCTCGATCTCGCTGAGATGTTAGACGCTGATGTGATTCTAGTAACTCGATATGATGGCGAAGTGTCTATAGATAGAGTCTTATGCGCCTTGCGCCTGTTGGGAAGCCCCAAACATATACTCGGCGTGATTTTCAACGCCGTCTCTATGGAGACCCAACTTAACACACTTACAGATGTGTTCGCACCATATATGGATGAACGCGGGGCAGAAGTATTGGGAATAGTGCCCTATGATCATTACCTGCATTCGGTGTATGTTGATGAGATAGTAGAGAAGCTGGGTGGACAGGCAGTAACTAGCGTTCCATTAGAAAGTGAAGTTCGCCATTTTAGGATAGGCGCCACAGGCGTTGAGTCAGCCATGCGTGTATTCCGCCGCACCCCTGATCTGGGAGTGATCACCGGAGGGGACCGCATTGAAATACAACAAGCAGCCTTGGAAGTACCTAGCCTCCGCTGCCTTATCCTAACAGGAAATCACCTACCCCAACGAGACATAGTACGCAAGGCAAATGAACAAGACGTGCCAATCATCGTAGTTGGCCAGGAGCCAATGGCAGCAGCCGATCTATGTCAAGGCCTTCTTAACCAATCTCGCATTCGACCTGGAGGGCGCCTTAACCGCGCCATCAGCGTGGTCCGCTCCAACGTGGACATAGCTCGAACATTAGAAAAGGCAACCGACAGTTAGTCTTTAGTTATATGATACTCCCAAGTTACATCTGCCGTCTTATTTACCATGTTAGTAATTGGGCAATATCTCTGCATTGATAGCTCTATTGCCTTCTTTGCGTTTGCTTCAGGAATATTGCCCACAAAGCGATACACGAAATGAATGCGGGTCAGCACCTTGGGGTGCTCCGAAGCACGTTCATCCTCAACCTCCACAGAGAACTCTCTGGGTACTGTCCGCATCTTGCGCAAGATTGAGATAACATCCATTCCCGTGCATCCGCTCAGCGCGCACAGCAAAACCTCTACAGGGCGTGAAGCAGTATCGTTACCGCCGACATTTGGGTCGCTGTCCATTAGCAAAGCGTGGCCACTTTTGCCTCGAGCCACGAACTGCATGCCTTCAACCAACCTGGCATAAGTATTGCCCATCTTGTACCTCTCAATTATTTAACTATTTAAATACTTGACAAAGTTTCATCTTGCCTTTATCATGCTACCCTTAGCAGGGAGACGATACAAATGAAAGTTAACGAGAAAAGGCAAAAAGAATGGGTTGAAGTATTTTCCGCTCTAGCGAGTAATACCCGCCTGAGTATAGTAATGATGCTATTTGCGCGACAAATGGAATGCCAGGAGATATTATCAAGGCTTGATTTAAGCCAACCGGCAGTCTCTTATCACCTTGGAAAGCTGGAGCACGCTGGAGTCTTGATAAAAGAGCGAAACGGTATCAGAAATTGTTATAAGTTGGGAGACAGCATAAGTAAGCTAATAGGGATTGTGGAAAAACAGGAGGTACAATGAGTCACGAAGTTATTATATATACATCATCAACTTGTTCCTGGTGCGAAGCAACCAAGGAATATCTATCCGCTAGAGAGATAGACTTCGAAGAGGTTGATATCTCTGAAGATATGCGTAAGGCAATGGAGATGGTGGAAAAGAGCGGGCAACAAGGAGTGCCCGTCGTTGAGATTGACGGAGAAATAGTGGTAGGCTTTGATCGACTACGAATCGATGCGTTATTGGAACTAAACTAGGAGGCAAAAGTGTCGTTATTGTCAGAAGATGATCGAAAATATCTACAGGGCGAGTTCAGTAAAATAAATCAGCCAGTGAAGCTAATCCTCTTTTCAGCTGAAGATGGGTGTGCAAGTTGCTCTGACACCCTGCAACTGTTAGAAGAAACAGCTAGTCTATCCGAGAGAATAGAGGTAATAACCTACGACTTAGCCAAGGACGAAGCCACGGCCTCTACCTATAACGTAAAACGTGCACCAACGGTAATTGTTCAAGGTTCCCAAGATGCAGGTATTCGTTTCTATGGGATTCCTTCTGGGTACGAGTATTCTACCTTAGTAGAAGATATCATCGATCTAGGGACAGGCACGATTCCCCTAGCCCCCGAAACTAAGGATGCTCTTGCTCATTTAGCCGAACCAGTGCACATACAGGTGTTTGTCACCCCTAGCTGCCCATACTGTCCAAAAGCTGTGCGCATGGCCCATATGATGGCCATGCAATCAGAGAATGTGACAGCAGATATGGTAATGGCAAACGAATTCCCGGACCTGTCCAATCAGTATAACGTGATGGCAGTTCCCAAAGTAATCATCAATGAGGATACAAGCTTTGAAGGGGCAATCCCAGAGGATGATTACATTTCATTTGTGGCCAAAGCAGTTAGTAAATAACTATCATATTTGTCTTTTCGAGCGCTTGCAGCTCACATGCTGCAGGCGCTTTTTTTGCTTTTTTAGGCCCTGGTCTGAAAACTTATGCCAGATCCTACCTGGTATCGAACCTTAGTAAGAGCCAGAAAACATCACCGCAGCTGATTGAACAAAGGAAGAGCATCGAGCCTGCGAAAAGTCACTTTCTCTTTCTTGTGAGGAGGCCGCATTTTGCGCTTTTTCGCAAACGCAGGAGGCTCAGCCCCCTTGAAAACCTTAGCAAATCCCTCATCATCAGCAACTTCTTCGTAGCCATCGTAGATCATGTTATAACGATCCTCAGAAAAACCGCCTACTACCACCCCACTATCTGCAGAGGCGAGCGCGTTCAGTTGGGCAAGCTTTCGTTTGTATAAGACCTCCCGCGGCTTAGAGGCCATGACATAAGCAACCGCCTCTCTTCCGGAGTCCCGTGCTACATCAATAAGCACGCGTCGCTCAGCCCGGATGAGATTGGTGTTGTCGACACATACCGCTTCAGCCAGTGATTGCACAGCCTCTACCAATGTGGCAGCAAAAATGCTCTCTACAGCATCTTCGTAGCACA
>JAGYNL010000211.1 GCA_018399865.1 Candidatus Bipolaricaulota bacterium
TCTCCTTGAGCATTCATCAAGTATTCACCGTAAAACACGTTTTCGCCGGTGGCTGGATTGCGGGTGAAGGCGACACCTGTTCCACACGTCTGGCCCATGTTTCCAAAGACCATGGCTTGTACATTAACAGCTGTGCCGATTAAACCGTGAATGTCATTGAGCTCGCGGTACCTTACCGCACGCGGGTTATTCCACGATCCGAATACGGCATTTATGGCTCCCCACAGTTGCTTCATAGGATCCTGGGGAAATTCAACGTTGAGGCGATCGGAGATGGCCTTCTGGAACAGTGCAACTAAGTTTTTTAGGTTGTCAGCGTCGAGGTCTGTATCGAGCTTAACGCCTTTATTCGCTTTCACCCGATCGAGAATCTCTTCGAACGGATCGGGATCAGTCTTCTTCTCTGGTTTCAGCCCTAGAACTACATCGCCATACATCTGTACTAACCTTCGGTAAGAATCATAGGCGAATCTCTCGTTACCGGTTCGGTGGGCTAGTGCTTTGACTGTCCCATCGGTTAGGCCGAGATTCAAAACCGTATCCATCATTCCAGGCATCGAGATAGCGGCACCAGAGCGCACTGAGACAAGCAGCGGTGACTCAGAATCTCCAAATTTCATCCCGGTTTCTTCCTCAAGCCGTCGCAGGTTCTCATCTATCTCATCTTTAAGGCTTTCAGGGTAAGTCTTGTCATGCTCGTCATAGTAACGGCAGACCTCGGTGGAAATGGTGAACCCCGGAGGGACCGGAATTCCTAAGCTGGCCATCTCTGCCAGGTTGGCTCCCTTGCCTCCCAGTAGTTCCTTCATTGAGGTGTTACCCTCACTTTCGCCTTTGCTAAAAAAGTAGACGTATTTCACTACTATATACCTCCATAGTGCAATATAAGATTGAATAAGTTGAGCATTACAGACTTAATAATACCCTACTTGAGCGATTTAATCGTTTAACTATGCATTCGATTGATTCTCAGTCATTTGCTTACGAAAAGCGCTTCTACAAACTGCTCTGCAGAAAACTCGTGCAGATCTTCCTTGTCTTCACCGACCCCAATGTACAGTATTGGCAAACGAAGCTGATTCCAAATGGAAAGGACTACTCCTCCCTTTGCCGTTCCGTCGAGCTTGGTAATCACTATCCCAGTTAGGTTGATCGCCTCGTGGAAGCGAGTAGCCTGCGATATACCATTCTGCCCGGTAGTGGCGTCCAGAACAAGTAGACGCTCGTCGGAGCCTCGCCCTAGCTTCTTGGTTACTGTTCGCTCGATCTTGGAAAGCTCTTCCATAAGGTTGTGCTTGGTCTGCAGGCGACCAGCCGTATCTATCAATAGTACCCCTCCGACATGTTGAGCATGATCTATGGCATCGAACACTACCGCAGACGGGTCTGCCCCGAGCTTGTGGCGGATCAAATCAGCCTGGACACGTTCAGCCCATACGTTGAGTTGGTCTATAGCTGCAGCACGAAACGTGTCTGCTGCAGCGAAAGTTATCGGTATACTTGGCTCTTCCGCCCTTAGCCTTGAGGCGATCTTGGCAGCAGTGGTGGTCTTTCCAGAGCCATTAACACCAGCTACTGTAACTACAGTAGGCTGAGCATCGTTTCGCAGTGCTAATTCGCGTTCGCATCCTTCAAGTTTTTCCCGCACTTGGCGCTTGAGTACATCCATAAGCCCACCATTTGCAAGCTCCCCACGACTATATTCTGCAAGGCTTTCCGTAAGCTCCATTGCAAGGTTCGCACTGACATCACCAGCGATAAGTGTTTCTTCTATCTTTTCTAGTTGATCAGCGGTGAGCTTTTTGCCGGTCTTAAGAACATTTTCAAGTGAGCTTGCAAATTCTGAGCGAGCCTTGTTTAGTCCCTTCTTTAACCGATCTATCCAAGCCATTACATGATCTCCGGAGTTGACATGCCCAAAATCTCCAAACTCTGTCTAAACACGTTTTGTATTGCGACAAGCAGTGCTAAACGAGCCTGCATAAGTCCTTTCTTTTCGCCAAGGATGCGGTGGTCTGCGTAGTAGGCATGAAAAGAGCGAGCAAGATCAAGCGCGTATTCTGCTAACAAGTGAGGCGCAAACCGCAAGGCTGCTTCCTCCACGACCTGAGGGAAAGAGTCAAGTTGCTTGATCAGATTAAGCTCAGGGACTGCCTTAAGTGGTGATAGATCTGCATCCTTGGGATTAATCATCTCATCAGACTTGCGGAAGATTGAGGCGATGCGAGTGTGCGCGTACTGAATGTAGTAAACAGGGTTGTCCAGCGACTCAGCGCGGGCCAAATCGAGGTCAAATTGCAAATGGCTCTCCGGTTTACGGGCTACCATGAAGTATCTTACCACGTCTGGCCCCAATTCGTTTGTTAGGTCTCGCAGTAACACAAATCTCCCGGCCCGGGTTGACATACGCAGCGTGGCTCCGCCTTCTACGATGCTAACAAATTGGTGTACGGCGTAGCTGAGAAAATCTTCAGGATATCCTAAGATTCGTAGCCCAGCGGCAACACAAGATTGCTCAACATGATGATCTGCCCCTTGAACATCGATGACCCGAGCAAAGCCGCGTTGGTACTTATTCATGTGATAGGCAATGTCGACCATAAGATAGGTTGGCCTTCCATCGGCTCTGATAAGCACGGAATCTTTTATTCCTCCGTTATCTCCAGCTTTCAACCATATGGCCCCGTCTTTCTTGTACGTGCCGTTATGTTTCTCAAGTGCTTTCAAGGTGGCTTCTACTTCTCCACGATCATGCAGCTGCGCTTCGCTGAACCAGTTATCGAATTTCACTCCTAGTGCCTTAAGGTCTTCCTTAATCTGTTCTTTGATAACTGCTACACCTCGCTGGCGAAAAAAGCCCGAAGCCTCCTGGTCAAAGATGGGGTAAGTGTTTCCAACTTCTTTTTTTATCTCCTCAGCGATGTCGATCAGGTACTCACCCTGGTAACCCTCTTCGGGTATGGCTACATCTTCGCCATATATTTGGCGATAACGGGACCACAGCGATTCGGCCAGAAGGTCAACCTGGTGGCCTTGATCGTTGAAATAATACTCGCGACTGACTTGGTAACCGAGTTTTGCGTACAGCGATGCAAGAACGTCGCCAAGTACAGCTTGACGTCCGTGTCCCACGGTCAGTGGTCCAGTGGGATTGGAGCTCACAAATTCCAGTTGGAGTTCGATGGCTTCTGTAATCTGTTTCGGCCCGAAGGTGTTTTTGGAATCAAGTATCTCCGTTAGGCAAAAATGGATCATTTGGGGTTTGAGATGGAAGTTGATGAAGCCCGGACCGGCAATCTCCACTTTGGTGAAGGCATATTGTGGTAGTAAGGCAATAATCAGCGTGGCTAGATCTCGGGGAGATGTGCCCGCAACCTTCGCTCCCACTAGGGCAATATTAGAGGAGAAATCCCCATACTCGGGTCTCTCGGAAGGGCTAACAACGAATGCAACCGGGGGCTTTTTCAGGGTGGCCCAAGCCTCGTCAAGGAACCTTTCTATATAAGCAATTAGCATAGCATTTTCCTAAAACGCCCTCTATCTGTTTCAGTCGGCGTTTTACTGTTTTCTCCTTATTTGTTGGTAGCTTTCTTAGCTATCCCGACTCAACCACGCCTCTAACTTCCTTACCTATTATGATGCTGGAATCGGCAATCAATAATCGTACGTGACCATGACACATCAACTAGCTGTTCCTATCTTTTGGGCAGGGTTCAGTAAGTAGCAATTTGTGCGGTCTTAGCCCTTATAGTAGCAAAGTATAGCGGTCCTTGAAACAGTGTCAAAGCATGTGGTTGTACACGCATAATGTATAATATTGTTTATGAACGGCCGTTCTCTTTTGGATGGGATAAAAAAAAGACCGCTATTGTGTATGCTGGGAGGCTTTGCTATTGCCGGAGTTGCCATCGGAATTCTGGTTCTTGTTACCGTGGTATGGATTGAGCCGATGTCTGCACCTGAACAAGAGGGCACGATCAAATTCCATGCCGCTAGCTTCAATCTGTGGTACCAGGAAGAGGGCAAAGGTATTTCTGAGCGTAAGGCACTTATTGAAAAGCTGCAAAGTGATCTTAAAGAGCTTATTGGGCTACTAGAGATTAGCGCGGACTTAATCCCTGATCCCATCGACGTTTTTGTTCATGATGATATTCCCGCTATGCAATCTTCTATTTCCAGGAGGAAGAGCTTAAGTTCGCGTGGTGGCTACGTTGCACCGCTGGATCTTCTGGTTGGTGAATCTCCTCGGCAACGTTTAGCAGAATTGCTCCTTGCTTTTGGATGGGGCCAATGTGGATCTGCTTTATTGAGGCACGGAATGTCTCTTTATGCTGCTGACCCAGGGCGTGACTTCCACGCAGTAATCGCTGCGCTTCCCTCTCGCCTTTTCCATCCACTTTTTGAGCTTATCTTGATGGAGAATAGGAGGGATTTTCCTGAGTCAGTCTACGAGCAATTTGACTCTCCGTACTCTCCCGCCTTCATTCAGTTTGCTGATATGCGAAGCCTTATGGAATTGTCGGTTCCGTCCGCGATGTCTCCGGATGCTATTTTGGAACTGGAAGCTGCTTCTTTTGTGCAATTTCTTATTGAAGAAGGTGGCGGGATAGAAACGGTAAAGAGAATATGGGGCAGAGGATCGACGGATAACTTGCTTAACCGGATTGACTGGGCACCGCTGGAAGAAATAGGGAGTTGGTGGTATTCACATGCCTCACAACAGGGAACAAGTGCCCCCGATTTTGCATTCTTATCGGTTTACTATCTGTTAGGATCAGGGTTTCCTGATTCTGCTTGGGAAAAGTGCAGTTCATGGGACAGTGACAATCTCACTCAGGATGAGCTAGTCATCGCTTCCTTATGCGCACTTGCTGTAGGCAAGTTCAGCCAAGCTCAATTATTTGCTTCGGGATTGGAAAATGACCAGGACAAGGATAGGATGGAAGTTTTCCTTGCTTTATATAATGGATGGGAAGTCTTGGATGAGGAAAAGTTCCGTCTCTTTATCAGTCCGTTTATTCCTAAAAAAAGCTACCCGGAACCGTCGAAGTTAGAGAACGATTTTAACATGGTGGTAGAAAGACTAGAACTTGAACCAGGTGATCTCCCGGAGAGGATGACGCTTCTCTTTTATCCAGATGTAGAGAGCAGAGACTTAGGGCAAGGACTTATACCTCTCTCACCAAAAGATAACGCGACACTTCACTTTACTACTGGCGATGATCCGGCATACGAGATGGCAAATATTATCCCGGTCTATTGTTGGCGAAAAGATACCTATTCACAGCTTTTACGTGTTGGATTAAGTGTAGCCCTTGGCCACAGCAGGGATCAATTAATGAAGCAGGGGATGGCTTTGAAGGAGGAAGGCCGTTGGTACGCTTTGGGTTCTGTGGATTTTGGCATGGCTGCAGTAGAGGTTGTTGAGGTGGAAGCTGGTCTTATGGTGAACCACATACTTGAAAAGTACGGAGGAGAAGCGCTGCGTAAGATATGGATAACAACCTCCCCCTTGGATGAATACGTTTCACTTGATAAAGCGCTAGGTGCGGTTTGCTTAACAACCAGGCAAGAGATCGAAGAGGTGTTATTTGCCCGCTTTACTAATTAACATTGATTAAGAATGAGGTTGTCTCATTGGGTAAAATTTAGGAAGCGAGAAGAACCGATTGACAATGGTGACCAATCTGTGATATGCTGCTTTTGGGCAAAGATTTGAGAGCTTTCCACTAGACAATGATAGCGTTTTGTCGGAGGTGATGTTCCAATAGGCAGGTATGTCGGATGGATAGCGGTAAATGCAAAATAAGGGAGGTACAAGAATGAAATATACTGGCCTGCGGGCGCTGGCGGTTTTAGTAAGTGCAGTTGCCCTGATTTCTCTGGTTGGTTTTGGGGTCGACCTGGATGGTATAGTATCAAATGAATTAGTGCCCGAGATTAATGCTGCTGCGGGTCTTGCCCTTGCCAGTTCATATGCATCCACGATGACAGAAGCGGAGCTGGAAGCTCTGGCTGTGGATGGAAAAACTATTGGTCTACGGACAGCGGGGAGTGCAGCTCTTGCTATTCAGTATCTTGACAAGACAGAAGACGAGTTGATGGGTATCCTTAAGGGCGATAAAGATCCCGCTATTCGCGCTGCTGCCGTAGAACCCGCGTTGGTTTACCTTATCTCGTTTACCAGTGACGCGGAAGATTTCAGTTTAACTGATTATCTTAAGGACATCGCCGTCAATGGAGAGACCCACGAGATGAAACTTGCCGCTGCCAAGGCATACTACTTCACAAAACGCGGTTCATTGGAAGCCAAGGATTTGGAGGAGCAGACAGTGACGAACGACAGCGATGAATTGGCCTACGCGGCTGGAGAAGTGCTGTCCGGTTTCTACCTTTCATTTAATCCCAAGACCCAGGCAGAGCTCGAGGACCTGGCGTTAAACGGTACGAGTGAGGGGCTACGCGTGGCCGGAGGAGTAGCTCTCTCTGCGCTCCTTATTCAGTCGGACCTGACAGCGGTCGATTTTGAGAAGACTCTCCTTTCCATAACTGGAATGAAGAGCGCTGAGTATCGCGATGCCTACAAGGTTGCTTTGGCAAGCCGATACGCACAATAGGTCTTGGAAAGCAATAAGGAGGTAAAAGAATGAAAAGAACTCTTGTAGTACTACTGGGTGTGCTGCTTTCTTTCTCCATCCTTGCCTTTGCGCAAGGATATGAGACAATGCCAGCGGATGCGTTGATCATCCCACTGGGTGAAGCAGGAACTCCCTATGCTGAAGCAGAGCCGGGTGTAAGCGGTGGAACCTTCTACTGCGCCACGATAAGTAACCCAAAGAAATGGAACGATGTAACCGCACATGAGACGAGCACAACAGACTACACCGGACTCATGCTGGAGGGGATGGTAGGGACCAATCCGGTTACCGTTGCACTAGAGCCGGAACTGGCAAAATCATGGGATGTTTCAGAAGACGGCCTCACGATCACTTTTCACCTTCGTCAGGGACTGAAGTGGTCTGATGGTGAGCCATTTACCGCTGATGATGTAATATTTACATTCAATGACCTCTATTATAATGAGGATGTTGAAACTGACACTCGCGATATACTCGTTCTTCCGGATGACACTTATCCGGAAGTAACAAAGATAGATGACTATACGGTGCAAGTTACGACTTCGATCGTGTTCCGTCCGATCCTGAACTCCATGGGCGCGAACATCCTTCCGAAACACGCGCTTGCGCAGTACGTACACAAGCTAAATCCAGATGTACCGGTGGGAACATTCAATTCCGCGTGGGGACTAGACACTGATCCATCCGAGCTTGTGGGGATGGGGCCATACATTGTTGAGAGCTACGCGCCGGACCAGAACGTGACTATGCGACGTAACCCTTACTACTACCACTACGATCCAAATGGTGTGCAGCTACCTTACTTCGATAAGCGTGTGGTGCTTACAGTAGCAAGTCAGGATGTCTCACTTCTTAAGTTCCGTAATGGTGAGCTGGATGCTCTTGGTATCCGCCCCAGTGACGTTCCTATTCTTAAGAGTGAAGAAGCACGCAAGGACTTCACTGTGCTTATTGATCCAGATCTTCCTAACTATGGGACCACCTGGGTAACAGCCAACCAAGATATTGGACTTGCAGAAGGAACCCACGAGAACCTACGGGCTCTGTTCCGCACCCGTGATTTCCGCGCTGCGCTGTCGCATCTAGTTGATAAACAAGCGATGATCGATTCGTTGTTTAACGGGTTAGCTGTTCCGCAGTGGAGCCCGGTGAGCTATCTCTCCCCGTTCTACGCGGGGCGTGACTACTACGGTGGCCCAGTTACTGAGACGGATGCGGTCATCTTTGAGTATTCATTGGAAAAGGCTGCTGAGCTACTCGATGGGATTGGAATCGTTGACCGTGACGGCGATGGTTGGCGCGACTACGAAGATGGAACTCGGGTTGAGATTGAGATTAGTACCAACGCCGGGAACACCGTAAGAGAAGGCGCCTGCATGATTCTCGCTAACCGTGCGGAAGAGATAGGGCTAAAGATCAACACCGTGTTCGTGGACTTCAACACGCTGGTTAACGCCCTCTTTGCTTCCACCGGGCAGCTTATCTATCTCGGTCTAACTGGTGGACCAGAGCCTAACAACGGAGCAAACGTCTACAACAGCTGTGGAGGTCTTCACTGCTGGCGATACTCCGCTTGCGATGATCCAAACGAGGTCGAAAAGAAGATCGATGATCTGTTAGACGCTGGTGTATCGACACTGGATAACGATGAGGCATTTGAGATCTATAAGGATTATCAGATTACTTTGGCAAGAGATGATCTTGGCCTCATATACACAGTGAACCAAGCATTTACTTATGCCTATTACAACAGGCTAGGAAACGCCAATCTCTCGAGTCCTGTTGCCAGCCCTAGCGGTGGTGGGATTGTTGATATCTGCTACTTCAAGTAGCATTTAGTGACTAGCAGGGGTGTTGAGTTACCTCGCACCCCTGCATATTTACGTCGGAGGATTCGTGTGATTACATACATGATTCGGCGCACTCTTTACATGCTTCCGCTGCTTCTTATTGTTTCATTAATATCCTTTTTGCTTATTTATATTATGCCAGGCGACTACATGACAAGAGCTCAGATGAATCCGCAGATTACGCAAGAAACTTTGAATAGGATGCGCGCTTCACATGGTCTTGACAAGCCTGCTATTGTTCAGTATTGGTTGTGGTTCAAGCAGATAATCACTAAAGGCGATTTTGGTACGTCGTTTGAGACGATGCAACCGGTGTTCTGGACTCTTTTTATGGGCGATCGGTTGATGTGGACAATAATTGTGTCGGTTTCTACAATGTTTCTAACCTGGATCATTGCCATACCTTTGGGAATCTATTCGGCCACCCACCAGTACAAGCCTAGTGATCATACACTTACATTTTTCGGCTTCCTTGGCCTCTCTATTCCTAACTTCTTTTTTGCACTGGTTGTGCTTTGGCTTCTGGTGGCAGTTTTCAAGGTAGGGGAACACGGTCTTGGTGTGGGTGGATTATTTGACAACCGATTTGTAAATGCCCCTTGGACGCTTGCCAAGTTCACCAACTTGTTATGGCATATCTGGCCAGCGTGGCTGGTCATTGGCACTTCAGGCATGGCGGGGCTGATACGTTATATGAGAGGAAGTCTCCTTGATACACTGTCGCTTCAATACGTGCAGACAGCAAGGGCTAAAGGCCTTTCCGAGCACATCGTGATATATAAGCACGCTGTAAGAAACGCGATCAATCCACTGGTGAGTATGCTTGGGATGAGCCTTCCGGCGCTTGTTTCCGGATCGCTAGTGACCGCGATAGTACTGAATTTGCCTACAGTAGAACGGGCATTCTGGACCGCTCTCCAAGCACAAGACCAGTACGTGATTATGGGGGGGTTGCTCTTCTTTAGCCTATTCCTTTTAATAGGTAATCTATTAGCCGATATAATGCTTGCGTGGGTAGATCCGCGTATTCGTTACAGGTAGAGACTGGAGGAGACAAGAAGACTATGGCGCGATCTTCTAAGGCCAGACGGAATATGGAAAAGCGTGAGTACGTCAGCCGCTCTCAGTGGCAGATGATATGGCGTGCTTTCCGCAAACATCGCTTAGGGAATATTGGTACTGTCATTATTCTAATACTTGTTGTGGGCGCCGTTTTTGCAGAGTTTATTGCTCCCTACGACTTTGCTGATCAGTACAATTCTTACTCTTTCTCTCCCCCGACTACGCTTCATTTCCGTAGTGAGGATGGTTTCTCGTTACGACCTTTTGTCTACAAGACCAACCGGAAATTTGATCCGGAAACCTATCGGCCGATGTTTGCAGAAGATACCAGTGAGAAGTACTACATTAGGTTTTTTGTGCGGGGCGCTGAGTACAAGATGTTGGGCCTATTTGACACGAATGTCCATCTGTTTGGAGCACGCTGCGAAGATGGAGATGCGGCCATGCTGTATCTTTTTGGTGCGGATGCTTTCGGCCGTGATCTATTCACAAGAATGATGATTGGTGGAAGAATATCGCTTGCGGTCGGCCCATTGGTGATATTGCTTAGCTTCCCAATCGCAATTGTACTGGGAGGAATCTCAGGATACTACGGAGGAGGAGTGGATATGTTCCTCCAGCGATTGGGGGAGGTCTTCATGGCCATTCCCGGGCTTCCAATTTTGCTGGTGATGGGGGCCGCGCTATCGGGATTTGGTTTTCCAGCAACGATTATCTTCTTAGGTATCATAGCGGCATTGGCTATTGTCGGATGGGCAGGTATGGCTCGTGTTGTGCGGGGCCAGGTACTTGCCATTAGTCAAATGGACTTTGTTGCTTCGGCAAAGGCCGCAGGAGCAAGCGATCTGCGCATCATAATACGTCATATAGCACCGAATGTTACAAGCTATTTAGTAGTTGCTGCTACGCTCACCATTCCTGGAATGATGCTTACCGAAGCAGCCCTTTCATTCCTTGGTTACGGTATTCATGAGCCTATGACAAGCTGGGGACAGCTTCTGAATGCAGCTACAAATATCTCGGGGATCCAGGAGCATCCTTGGCTATTGATCCCCGGTGTAATGATTGTTATCTCTGTGCTAGCGTTTAACTTCATGGGCGACGCCCTACGGGATGCGGTAGATCCTTTTACGATTGTCTAGTTCGCCTGAAACTTGCATCATATCTAGCCTTTGGGTAATATCTGTTTGGTGATTGGGATAAGGGGCGAGTGATCATGGAACGCATTGAGCAAACCTTCATTGAAGACGAGATGGAGCAATCCTACATAAATTACGCCATGAGCGTAATCCGTGGGCGTGCTATACCCGATGTTCGTGATGGCCTTAAGCCTGTACAGCGACGAATCCTTTATGGTATGCATGAGCTAGGGTTAACCAACAACAAGTCGCATAAGAAATCAGCGCGTATTGTTGGTGAAGTAATGGGTAAATTCCACCCTCATGGCGATGCAGCCATTTATGACACCATGGTAAACATGGCGCAGCCGTTTTCTTACCGCTATCTGCTCGTTGATGGCCAGGGAAATTTTGGGTCTATAGATGGTGATTCAGCTGCGGCAATGCGCTATACCGAGGCCCGCCTAGCGGCAATAGCCGAGGAGTTTCTAGAAGAACTGGGAGAAGGCACTGTTGACTGGATGCCTAACTTCGATGACTCCCTAAAGGAGCCAATAGTTATGCCGGCCAAGGTGCCGAACCTGTTGATGAACGGGGCATGGGGTATCTCGGTTGGAATGACTACGCAGATCCCTCCTCATAACCTTGGCGAGCTCGTTGATGGGATTTTGTTACTCATGGATAATCCGCTTGCCTCAGTTAAAGAACTGATGCAACATATCATTGGTCCAGACTTTCCCACTGGCGGGATCATCATGGGCAGAAACGGTATTGAAGAAATGTACCGTACTGGCCAGGGTAAGGTAACGCTTCGCGGCAGAGCGGAGATTGATGACGATAAAATAATCATTAGTGAGATACCTTATCAGATACGTAAGTCAACGATTGTAGAATCAATTGCTGCTAAAGTGCGCGGTGAGCAAATTGATGGTATCTCAGATCTGCGCGATGAGTCTGATCGTGAAGGGACACGTATAGTAGTTGAGCTAAAACGCACCGCTAACCCAAATGTGGTGTTGAATCAGCTTTACAAATACACACCTCTTGAGCGGACCTTTGCGGCCTTTTTCCTAGTGATTATAGATGGTAATCCTAGAACTCTTTCGCTGAAGGAAATCTTAAATTCGTTCATTGATTTTCGTCGTGAAGTTGTTCGCCGTCGCACTGAGCACAGGCTGGATGTAGCGCGCAAACGGGCGCATATACTGGAAGGTTATCGTATTGCACTGGGTAGTATTGATCTGGTTGTCAAGATAATCCGTGGTGCTGCGGATACGCCTACTGCCGCTGAGCGCTTAAAGGCTGAACTTGCGTTGAGCGATGAGCAAACAGATGCCATTTTGAAGATGCGCTTGTCTCAGTTGACAACCATGGAGGGAAGCAGGATTGATAAGGAGTATGAGGAGAAACTAACGGCAATTGCTGAGTATGAGAAAATACTGGGAAGTGAGATTCTTCTAGACGAGACTATCAAGAAAGAACTCAAAGCGATTAGTGAGAAGTATATAAGTGAGCGGCGAACCGTGATTACCGATGATGATGGTAATATCGGTGCCGATGGGCTCATCCCTGATTACGACCTGATGGTGTCTATCACTAAGCGCGGATATGTGAACGCGGCGCGGGCCACTGATTTCCATAGCCAGGGGCGTGGAGGAAAAGGGGTGATCGGCCAGCGCACCAAGGAGGACGACTACGTTTACATAACTAGTCTGGTAAACGCTCGTGATGAGGTTCTTATCTTCTCGGATCAGCGTCGAGTATACCGTACTCAGGGGCACCGTTTTCCATCGCTTAAACGGGATGCTGCAGGTAAGAACATTCGTACGGTTATCCCCTTAGAGCAGGATGACATGGTACGCGAGATTCTGCCTATCTCCGACTTCATGGATGCGGATGACCGCTTCTGCCTGATGGCCACTGAGAATGGCATTGTAAATCGCAACAGCTTAAAAGACTATCGAAACGTTCATGTCAGTGGGATTATCGCTATTAACGCGGATGACGATGATCATATGGTGGATGTGCACCTTACTTATGCTGATGGTGAACTCCTGTTGGCAACCGAGAAAGGGAAGACGATTCGCTTTCGGGAATCAGACGTTCGCCTGACGAGACGGCCATCGAGGGGAGTTATTGGCATACGCCTAGAAGACGGGGACCGCGTGATTGGCTTTGCGGCCATAGACCGCGATATCACGATGGATAAGCAATTGCTTATGGTCACAGACCGCGGATATGGAAAACGTGTATCGCTTATAGATTTTCCTCTTCAGGGTCGTGGAGGCAAGGGAGTGCTGGGGATTAAAATAGATAAATACTCGGGACCGTTGATGTCTGTTGGTATCGTCTCTGATCAGGATGAGATAATCATCAATACTGATCAAAAGGTAATTCGTATCCTTGCCGGTGATATCAACACATATGGCCGCTATGCACGTGGCGTGAAGCTGATCGATCTGGAAGAGGATGATCACATTGTCTCTGTTGTGCGAACGTAGGGGCAGTAATGGGTAATAAGTTCGAGGAAGTTGTAAGAAAGCTAAAGCAGCGGCCTAGCATAGATCGGCTAGTTCCAGAAGAAGATCTTATAGCGAAGCTCGAGAAGTCGGAAAAAACTGGAAAAAAGCTCCGGATCAAGCTTGGCATCGATCCTTCCGCGCCGCATCTCACCCTTGGCCACGCCATTCCTTTACGAAAAATGCGCCAGTTTCAGGATCTTGGCCACACGGGAGTCCTTGTAGTTGGGGATTTTACTCGACGCATTGGGGATCCATCTGGCAGATCATCTACGCGCGCTTTGATGACGGAGGAAGACATAGCTCGCAATATGTCAACTTACGTGGAACAGGCATTCAAGATTCTTGATCCCAAGCATACTGAGATACGCTACAACTCCGAGTGGCTAGGCAAGCTTTCTTTTGCTGATATTATTGGCCTGAGCTCTAAGTACACAGTTGCACGCATGCTAGAGCGTGATGATTTTGCTAATCGCTTCGCTGAAAACTTGCCAATCAGTATCCTTGAATTCCTTTACCCACTTGCCCAGGCTTACGACTCTGTAGCTATCCAGGCCGATGTGGAGCTGGGGGGCGCTGATCAATTGTTTAATCTGTTGGTTGGACGAGACATCCAGCGCGAGTACGGGCAGGACTCTCAGGTCATCCTTACGGTTCCCCTTCTTATAGGCACTGACGGAGTTCGCAGTATGAGCCAGACGGTTGGAAACTATGTGGGGGTAGGAGAGCGTGCAAGCCAGATGTACGGA
>JAGYNL010000212.1 GCA_018399865.1 Candidatus Bipolaricaulota bacterium
TGCGGTTGGCAAAATAGTCGGGCTCAACCACAGCAACTTTCGTCCCAGTAGTAACTGTAGCGCCAAGCGCCAAAAAGAGCGCACCTTGCGTACCGGGTGTTATGATCAACTCTCTGTCTGCTGAAATGGGGCTGCCTGTGAATGCGCCGAGGCGCTCGGCAAGGCCCTGCCTGATCTGAAGTGCTCCTCGATATTCGGTGTAGGCTTGCTTGGCCCCTCTATCAAAGCCATTCTTCCATGCTTGCAGTGAGCCTGGTGTTGGAGGAAAGGCGTCTACATCCCCATGGGAGAAATCAATAGGAACCGCGCTATATTTCCCGCCGCGCATAATTTCATTAAGGCTGCTTGTTTCTTGTCGAATCTCTTGACCAGGAGCATTGTCTACCTCAAGAGCTCTAAACTTTTCATCCAGTGTCATTATGTTATTCTCCAACTATCAAATTCGCTTTATAACATCGCCGAATGGTCAACAGGAACACATAACATTATCCGATACGTTGCGAATCTAGTATAGGCTCTTGCCAAGACGGAACCAACAAGATAACTGCTTAATAATGGGACTGTACTACATTTGCTTGGCTCAGGAAGTTTGTCTTTTCTGGATTTGGTGCACGTCTTCTGCCAAATCGGCCTTGATCTCATCCAGCTATCGCATCTGAGGGTGTATCCGATTCAGATGTTCTGGACTCCGTAAGTCGTGCCACTATCTTCGCTGGATCCTGGCGGCAGTCCAGGACGGCCTACACGTAGGCCGCTTCTCAATCGACTTTGTGATAGACAGCAAAAGGAAACCTTTTCGACAGAAGGCGATGATACCCAAAGTTGACCGAATGGATGCCCGCGAAAAGATAAAGGGATTCGATATCGGAAAACAGGGAGTCCAAAAAATATCCGCCGAGCCCTGCCTCCTGCGAATCGTAAAAGAGGAAGCCATCAATTAGGTCTTGCTCGGCTTCTTCAAGAATCCGGATATTCATCCAGTGCGCTCGCGAATCTGGCGTTTGGCGTCTGCCCAGTCTCGGAAGTGAGAAGCTCCTTCTTTAACGCGTTTCTCGCGGGCACGAAGCACGTCGGCGTGCCAGGCTGGAGAGGGTACATTACTGGGTGTACCCTGAAGGTCGCTCCAGATCTCTTCGAGAGCCTTCAGTTTATCAACAGTACTCATCTTGTCCAGCGGAATCGCGAAATGCATCATCTGTCCTCCATTCAAAAGAAATACTACACGATTGCCCGGCATTAGCAATCCTCTTTTTGATAATCTTGCCAGAAGATCAGATTATGTGACAATCTGCTATTCAGCACAGGCTATCGCCAAGACGGAACCAACAAGAAAACTGCTTAATAATGGAACTGTACTACATTTGCTGGGCATCAGGTAGGACCGTTACTGATTCTTGGCCTACTAGGTCAGGCAATTAATTCTTCACTACACAAAAAGCAGACAGGTCCGGGGAGACTTCAGGCTACCCGAGATGAATGCTCCCCAAATCACTTAGGAAACACTCTCCTGAACGAACATAAGCAGGACAAAAGCTACTGTCAGAGTAGAAAGATTCTCGCAATTTATCGAAAACCTTGTATTGCTTTGCCGCTGTTCTTGATCTGCTTCTGGCATGCCCAATACGCTTTCACCTTAGCCAGGATTTCTTCGGTGATAAATTTCCCGACACGATCTTTATCTTTCCAGTCGATGTTTCCAAAGCGGTTGTTGAACACGTTGATCGCGTTGCCTAAAAAGCCTACTTGAGAGTCAGCTGCTCGGCTAAGCTACAGTAGGTTTCTACACTTGTACTCCGTATTCATTCCAGTTCATCAGTCATGCTTTGCCCCCTTACTTTCCAGCCACGACCGTGATGCCTTTATCGCTTCATTAAGCTTTTTCCGAAGGAGTTTCTCGTCGGGCAGCTCGGTCAGGTATTCAGCAACGTGAATGCCTGATTCGCGGAGTTCGAGCAATTCAATCTGCTGGCGCTTCTTGCCAGCACAGAGAATGATCCCCAAAGGCGGGTCCTCGTTCGGCCTGCGCTCGTGTTTGTTAAGCTAACGCAGATATAGTTCCATCTGGCCCTTGTACGCTGCCTTAAAGTCGCCGAGCTTGAGGTCGATGAGAATAAGACGACCGAGCTTGCGGTTGTAGAAGAGAAGGTCAAGGTAGAAATCATCGTTGTCGATCTGGATTCTCTTTTGGCGGGCAACAAACGTGAACCCGGCGCCCAGTTCGAGTAGAAACAGCTCCATCTCTCGCAGGATGGCGTCTTCAAGGTCCTTTTCCAGGTAGCGATCATTCAGCCCCAAGAAGTCGAGAAAGTAGGGATCTTTAAAGACCATGTCAGGAGTAATAAGATCTTTGGAGCGCAGAGAGTCAAGCTCGGCTCGAGCCACTTCAGCGGGCTTTTTTGAGATGGCAGTGCGTTCAAAGAGCATCGAATCAACCTTTTTGCGTAGCGTACGCACGCTCCAGCCTTCAACCCTGCACATTTCTGCGTAGAAGTCTCTTTTGAGCGGGGCTTCCAGTGGAATCAATACTAGGAAGTGACTCCAGCTTAATTGTCGTGACAGTGTAACGACAATTTCTTCTTCCGTGAAAACGTCCGCAAACTGGATCATTCGGCGCAGGTTCTTCTCCGAAAAGCCATTGCCGTAGTGGACAACCAATTGTCTCGACAATGTCACGACAATCTGCTTCCCATACTTTGCCCGTCCCTCGTGAAGAATCTCCTGGCGTATCCTGTTGCCCACCTGCCAGTAGAGCATGGTCAGTTCTGCGTTAACGGCAGTGGCAACCTTGTTGCGAGCCTTATTGATGAGCTCGCGGATTTCCTTCAGCAATTCCGGCACATTGGTGCGACTTTTCCCGTCAGTTGCAGGCTGAATCTCTTTACTATGTTTTCTACTCGCCATCGTTTACGCCTCCCACTATTTCCTCAAGCAAATCCTCTATTTTGATGGGGCAATCGACGGCCTCTCAAATTAGCTCACTCTGCTTCTGCCCTATAGTATTAGCAATAGCTGCTGATACACCTTATTGAGGATCTGTGATGTGCATTTACATCCCTACCATGTCGCATCACTTATAATATATACATAGAATATCGCTTCCGCAAAGGCTAGCGGCCACGAAACACTTGAAAGGCAAATACGTACATTGGATAGTGCTACATCCGTAGCTCACAACTCGTCATTCTAAGAGCCGCGAGTTCAGGGGCTTGTTACGCAGAGCCTCTAGACTCATCTGTTTGTTCGCGGTCTTCCGCGTGCTTGCATAAGTTTGCAGAGTGCCGAGCTGGTCGTTGAACAAATGAGGTGACGGGCCATCGGATTATAATCACCACCGATGTAGGGAATCTGGGAAATTAGCATCTAAATCTGCCGGCGAGCTTCTTTCGAGGTAGCGTAGTTAGAATAATCGCCGCAACTAACATAGTGTTATCGTGAACGTCACGGATGTACTTTCAACTGTTCTCAAAAGAGAAAGAGCAGAAAAAAACGCCTCAATCATCCGAAATGTCTATGTCGTATTCGCTTTGAGAACAACCAGCAAGTCCACATCGCTTTCATGGCCAAAATTCTCCGTGAGTGTCGATCCAAAGATCGACAACTCCTTGATGCCGCACTTTGGGCAGAAATCTGCGATCCGATCCTGTGGCAAGTTTATTCTCACGCTCATTGCTACTACTACACCACCGATAACATCCAAGCCTCAAGCAGCGGCTTTAGCACACTGGCAATCCGGATCAACAAATCGCGATATACAAGCACGCTGTCCACGCATTCGATCAGTTTCCTTCCGCTCACGAGCTCTTTGTGCCGCCCCACGTCCGCCATCTTTCAGCCCTCAGTCTCGCGTTAGATCACCACAAGATGTGCGTTGAACATGAGTCCAGATCTACTCCAACGCCTTCAGTTTGTCAACAGCAGACATTTTTATCCGGCGGAATCCCAAAGCGCGGCTTGCGGCCTCCGTTCAACACAAATACTATGACATGCCCCGTACTAGCAATCCTTTGCTAACACTCTTGCAAAACACAAGACCACTCAGTCTGTACCACGCCAGCATAGGCTATTGTGGACTGCAAGATAACCGCAAGATCGCCTAATAGCATCCTTATATCGCATCTGCTGAGAGTAATTGCAAAAGTTGGTGCGTTTGCTTCACGTACCCTATGACCTTGACAAGCAGCAGGTGAACAAAGGAACATATCGAAGGTAATGCTTGTAAATCAGCCGAAAAGACAGATGGCAAGCAAATGTTATTGCGAACCGCAGCTCTGCAAACGTGTGCTCTTTTCTTAGGTAAGCCTTATTTATTGCTAATTTGGTGGTGAAGGCGATGAACAGTCAAAACACGGAGTGTAAGTGGTATCCTGTCTGCCCCATGAAGTACTTCTATGAGGCAGGCAAGCTAGATAAGAAATGGATTGAGAATTACTGCCATGGAAATTGGAGAGCTTGCATACGCTACCAGATGGAGGAGAAAGGAGAGCCTCATCCAGATAACATGCTTCCAAACGGGCAGATAGACAACAGCCTTACATAAGCCTCAATAAGCAGACAACTGCCCACAATCTTCAGTCTGCAAAAGCGTACATTGCCCTAAACGCAATCCTTTGACAGACTATGAAGACCGGAACTCATCCCACATCTTTTTAGCAAGCTCAGGATTTGTCAGGATGT
>JAGYNL010000213.1 GCA_018399865.1 Candidatus Bipolaricaulota bacterium
TCATCCTCTTAGACCACTTGCCAAAGTTGCACTTACTAGTTGAATCCGCCATGGCTAAGAAAGAGATCCTTGATAAGCTATCCGTCTACATTCCACAGCAAAAGATGGCGGAAAAGCCCGTCGAGCGCCTGATTAAACTGAGCAACAAGCGAGATCGCTCGATCAACTACCTCATCGTTGAGGCAATTTTGGAGTACCTAAAGCGAGAGGAAAAAAAGGGATAAACATAGTAAGGACAGAGGCTATTTGAGATAGAAGAAAGTCTCTGTCCGTACTGGGGATTACTGAAAACGCTTATTTTTAAGCCTAGGGCTTTGTCACCCCAAATAGTCGCTTGTGAGTACAAGTTTTTCCTTCAGCTCCTCGAACAAAACACATCCATACTTATTACAATAAACGCACTAAGACATGTGATTGTCACATGTCTTGCTGCCGTTACTTGCAGTTACCTAAGCCCCCGCTAAATGGCAGCAACTGCTCAAGAGATACTTTGTCCCCAACCTGTCACATTGACAAGAGGTTGCCTTACATAGATAATATGAATGAACGTTCATTCATATAGGAGAAACATGACCACTAATCAAGCAGAAAAGAAAGATCTAATCAGACAAGCAGCAATTAGGACCTTCTCACACAAAGGCTTCCATAACTCGCGAGCCGAGGAGATTGCTCGAGAAGCAGGAATTGCAGTAGGGACTATCTATAACTATTTCACCAGTAAGGAAGACATTCTGCTTTCGATATTCAAGACAGAGTTTGAGCAACGTATAGAAGTGTTTCGTAGTTTGCTCACAAGCAGCCTTTCGCTTCCAGAAAAGATCGGCCAAATTCTGCAGGACCATTTCTCTCGATTGAGCGAACAAGGTGATCTAGCGGCGCTTCTCATTCAGGAAAGATTTAATCCAGAAGAGGGGTTTCGCACCAAGCTGCTTGGATTATACAAAGACATGATAGCCCAGATAGAGAAACTCCTCCAGGAAGGTATTGAGAAGAGATGGGTGCGCCGTTGTCACCCCAGAATCATCGCCTACGCCCTTCTCGGAGTAGTGGAGTCGCTCAGCGTGTATGCACTTACTTATCCCGAAGAAGCAACACAGCGAATACTCGCAGACGCACCGGCTGAACTAGCTGGTTTTATCTGGAACGGTCTGCATAAGGAGTCTAATAATGAAGCATAAAAGCATTATCATCGCAGTTTTCCTGCTGAGCTTGTCTACTCTTATGGTAGGGCAAACTAGCGCCCAGGAAGCTAATCAAAACTTCAATGCACGCTTACTGCTCGTGGATGAGACTAAGTCCTTTGATTCAACTATGCGTGTGGGAGCATTAGCTAAGGTGCTAAAACAGAGCGGAATGGTGGACCTCGTAGTTAAGATGATTGAAGTGGAATCAAGCTATTCTAATCCGCTTCTTGGCCTTAAGCCGCCTGAAGAGCCGTATGATCTAATAGTGATAATCCCAAGAGGCATAGATGACTCATCTGTTGAGCAGATATGGATTATCAGCAAGTACTACTCACACTCTTCACCAGAGTATTCACTATTAGCAGCCTTCTACCAGATCGTTGAACAGGTTTTCCAGGGGATAGCTAGCGCAACGGATGTTTCTGAGGATCTCTGGCCAGCTTCCTACGCCGCT
>JAGYNL010000214.1 GCA_018399865.1 Candidatus Bipolaricaulota bacterium
TCTAGCTACCTACTCGGAATGACAAAGAGCCAGTTTCTTGAAGCGCAATGACGGATAACGAGGATTAACGCGCCACAGACGGTATACCGTTCGTGCCCTACTCTTGATCTCAGGTGGCAGTTTCTGGTAAGTCACCCAGAAGTCAGGAGTTGTCGAGGACTTCATCAAGAGGCTTAGTCCTTCCCGCAGCGATATCCTTACGCACGCGCCCGAGAACGCGATCGAGGCGTGCTCCCGGCTGTGAATCACGAGCGATCTCTTTGTCCCAGTCGTCGCTATGCTCGATCTCGAAATTGGCAAGCCATGACAGGAACTCCTCCCGCTCGTCTTCGGGAAGGGCTTTAACCTGTTCAGCAATCTTCTCAACCTTGCCGGTCATCATTCCTCCATTATCGAGCTTCCGCCGCATCCGCGACATGCCCATGCTACCCTATTCCCCAGCGCTAACAGGTATTAGCCAATAATGCATGCCTAGCATAGTCTGGCCGTGCCGCTATGTCAACATCATCGTGTATCGATGGCGTCGGAGATTGCCGCCGCAGAAGGGCTGTGCCGATGCCTGTTGCTAGTAGGGCATAAAAGCGGTCACGCGCTTTCGCCGCGGATGCGGATGCGCCTTTCCTCGACAATCCACAGCCGACCCTCGATTCGCTCCCGGTCCAGTACAGGAATTGCATGTTCAAATGTTCGGATAAGGTGTTCCTTATCTTGCTGGTGAACCCGTAACACTATAAGTCCGGGATATTGGTCTGGCGGATAAGCGCGAATGTCCGCAAAATCCAAGTCAAGCGTGACCAGCACCCGTTTCTCCCGAACACACACATCCAAAATGATAGAATCCGGTTTGCCTTGTAACTGCTGTGCAACAACAGTGGTGGCATAGTGACCAGCGCGGGTCAGCAGACTGGCGAGTTCAACGGGAAGGTTCTCGTCGATCTTGAACCGCACTATTCCTCACGAATACCTACGGGAATCAACCGTTCTTTGGTTAATTCAGCAGCGTAGGCAAGGGCAGCCTGAATGGCAAGCCGGGTTAGAGAGGGGTAGCTTCTTAAGATCTCCTCTTCGCTGTTTCCCGCCGCAAAGTTATCCAAAATCACGGAGACCATGACACGAGTTCCTTTGATGCACGCCTTACCATGGCAGATCGAAGGATCTACCGAGATTAGCTCTAACAAATTCATCATCCGTTCGCCTTCCTTTCATCCGTATAGCTGGAGAAGATGGATGCACACCTTAGTCCAGGACGTCGAGCGCGTAGACAATTATACCACTTGAAATCCGTCAAGCCAAAGCTCCAGCAAGCTTGCAACTTCAAGTCGCCAATCAAGCCGGTTCTGCTGTTTGTAACCGCGTTATTGTGCCTCTTGCCAGCATCAATTTGCCATTGACTGTTCACCGTTAACGATTTGCAGTTTCCCGTTCACCATCCGCAATTCACGGTCTTTCGCTCATCACCAATCACTGCAATTCTACCATAACGGCACGTGAAATGTAACCACTACGAGAAAGGGGGTCGGGCACCTTTGCTCGTGTCATCTACATTTGAGAAAAGGAGCCAGTTCCCAAGAGACAGACGAGAAAAAGGGCCCTGCCGAAGCAGGGCCCCTAGCTTTTTCGTTGTGTTTAGCTTACCAGGTAAAACGGTAAAGCCTACGCTCATTTCGTCGAACGCATTGCCTTCCGTGACTACAAACCCTGCGTTCACGTCAAAGTTCGACCCCAAGCCCATTGAGAAGTGAACCTCACTCTTACCCCAATCAAAAAGCATTTCACTTGATTGGCTGAAGAAAGTAGCGATATTGAATTCAAGCGCGGCAACGCAGCAACTGTCTGCCTCACTCGAAATAACAAACACTTCCCAATATGGGTAATCCTCGAGGACGTCTTCTATAGCCTCTAGCGCCTCTTGGTAAGTGTCATAATCGGTATCGAGCTCTATGTCAGTTGTAACCCAGTGGTATGGCCAGTCAAGGGCTGATAAGCTCTTGAATTTGACTCCGTTCCAGTTAG
>JAGYNL010000215.1 GCA_018399865.1 Candidatus Bipolaricaulota bacterium
GCACTATCAGGTCGTACTTTATGTTTTGCCCTATTAATCTTGGCCGCTCACTTTCAATATATGGCTGCAAGACAGCAAGAACCTTTTCTAGCTTTAACTGTGTGGGCACTCCTAGGTAACTGTGCCCTACTGGGATGTAATAGCCAACAAAAGGTCGAGTTGAAATGGCAATCCCTACTATGTCAGCACGCATAGGGTCAATGCTTGTAGTTTCTAGGTCGATTGATATCTCATCGCACTGCGAGATCTCTTGAACAACATTATCAAGTTGTTCTTCTGTTAAGATGGTTTTGTATACAGCTTTTTGAGCCTTTGAATTGTTCACATCTATCTTGGAGGGCAATACCTCAAGGGATAGGTCTTCAATCACTGAACGGAAGTTCAGCCGAGAGAGAAACTCTGTCAGACCCTGCACATCCACATCCAAGAGCTTGTAATCATCTGGTACTTTTCCCACGCCTATCTCCGGATCAAGAGCAACCAGGCGTCTAGCCAACAGAGCATCTTCAGTGTGCTGTTTCAAGTTTTCGCGCGTACGTTTATTGCTCAATTTGTCTATGTGACTTATTAACTCGTCAAGACATCCATATTGGGAAAGTAATCGCACGGCTGTCTTTGGACCGATGGAGGGAACACCAGGCACGTTGTCAGACGAATCTCCGATAAGAGCTAAATAATCAACCATTTGGTTTGGTTGCACTCCGAAGTGATCTTGCACGCCTCTTACATCAAGTACTTCGACTCCCCCAGAAGCCCCATGACCACTTGGCCGCACTAATTCAATTTGCTCATCTACAAGCTGAGCCAGATCCTTGTCTGATGTTACTATCAGTACAGGAAGGCCTTGCGATGCAGCCTTCAACGCTATACTGCCCAGAATATCATCTGCCTCTACTCCCGTCTCGAACATGACCTTAATGCCGAGCAGGGTCAGCATCTCCTGAATGCGAGGAAGTTGAGAGGCAAGGTCTTGAGGGATCTCCTTACGATTCGCTTTGTAGTCCGAATAAAGCTGATGGCGAAACGTCACGCCGCCAGCATCAAATGCTACCCCTGCATAAGAAGAAGGGAAATCCCTGAATATTCTGGTTATAAACCGCCAAAACCCGTATACAGCGTTCACTGCAGCGCCATCTGGCGCTGTCAGATCTCTGATAGCGTAGAAAGAGCGGTAAGCAATGGAGTGACCGTCAAAAAGGATGAGCCTCTGCTTAGGTGGATCTTTGGCTTGCAAAAACTCATTTGCCGTATTATCAGATGTAATCATGTTCTTTCCTGTTCACTCCCTGTAAATCAAACAAATAGCATAGAGCAAGAGCCAGGCCGTCAGCCATGTCATCTGGCCGCGGCGTTTCAGCAAGGCCAAGCAGTTCCTTGACCATCTGTTGTACCTGCTGCTTTTTTGCCTTTCCATAGCCGGTGATGCGCTTCTTCACCTGCAGAGGAGTATAGCCGCGTACTGGTGTACCGTATGCCGCCATTAACAGAACCCCCCGCGTTTCTGCTGTCAGCATCGCTGTGCGGGAGTTGGTGGCAAAGTAAATCTCTTCAATGGCGATGCCGCAAGGGTGATACCTCTCAATCAATTTGCGGGCTTCATTGTAGACTTCGAGAAGCCTCTCAGGCCGGGTAACCCCTTTCGAGGTAGTTATTACGCCCCCATCAATCACCGTCCATCTATTGCTACTTGCTCTCACTACTCCGTAACCAGTTGTGGCAAGCCCGGGGTCAAATCCGAGGGTAAGCGGCTGATCAGTCACTTGAGAAAATCTCGCAGCCGCACGCGATTGTCGCTTTCTTCATGGCAAACGTGGTCTGGGTGCTCATTTAAGTTGATCCCGCATACCGGGCACAAACCACGACAATCTAGGCGACAAAGCGGATGAGGGTCAATCGCCGCCATAATGAACCCTAAGATATAAGTGATAAGATCTACTGAACCCTCTGCTTCAGACACATCTATCTTGAAACGCTCATTTAGATCAACTTCCTCCCTAACTGGCTCCAGGCAACGCCGGCACGGTTGCTCCACAATGGTCCGAATCTCGGTATCCAGATAGAGCGTAGAAAGCTGCACGTATGCTTCACCGCTTACTACGACATCTTCGATGAATGTCACATTATCAGACATGCTGGTGGCTCGCTTAGCATCTAAGCTAATTTCCACCGGAAAGTGCTTCCCCGGATTATCCAAAAAAGTATTAATATTAAGGTGCATTACTTCGCAGACGGATCGCGATGTCGGCCGCCTGCTTTCCCTCCTTTACATCGTGCACACGTATTATGTTTGCCCCATTTACAATTGCAATACTGTTTGCGGCTATTGTGCCCGTCAAGCGCTCCTGTGTTGGAAGGTCGAGAATCTCTCCCAGGAATGACTTTCTCGATAACCCAATCATTATAGGAACATCAAGATCACTAAAATCTCTCAATCCTCGAATGATTTCAAGATTGTGTACCAAGCGCTTCCCAAAACCGATGCCTGGATCTACAATCAAACGCTGTCGATCAATTCCGCTACTGGTCGCCTTACTTATTCTTTCTTTTAGAAAATCCTTGATTTCAGCAATAACATCTTTGTACGAGGGGTTACGCTGCATAATCTGCGGTGTTCCCTGCATGTGCATAAGCACCAGAAACGCACCAGACTGAGCCACTACATCAGACATGTTCGGATCAAACCTCATGGCGCTGATATCATTGATCATCTCCGCACCATACTCAATAGCCGCCTGCGCAACAACCGCCTTAGTAGTATCCACCGAAATCATTACCCCACATCTACGCCTTATTTCTTTTATCACTGGGATGACTCGAGCGAGCTCATCGTCTATGCTAACCGACTCTGCTCCTGGCCGGCTCGATTCGCCACCAATGTCTATGATATCAGCCCCTTGCTTGGCCATTTCGAGCGCGCGTTCTACTGCAATCTCAGGGGCATTGTAATATCCACCGTCATAGAAAGAATCGGAAGTGATGTTAAGAACCCCCATGACCAACACTCTATCTTTCTTCTCTAGCCGCTCGGTTATGCTCTCCATTTGCGATCGAAGAGTAGTATAACACACGAGACTCGTTTGTCAGGCTATTTGACGATGTGACTACGCCACACTACAATCTTACTTAACCAGACACAAAAGGGGTGGTTAGGATCGTTAAGGTACTTTTAACAACAACTATAGATTCTCTAGGGCATGTTGGCGAGGTAGTTGAGGTCGCTGACGGTTATGCACGTAATTATCTCTTTCCCAAGCACTACGGAGTTGTACCTAACGAGCATAACATCGCCCGCTATGCTAAAAGCAGAGAAGCTCACCTGGAAGAGATCGGGGCGCGTGAGGAAAAGGCAGTGCGAATGCGAGATGCGCTGGCAGACAGAATACTGGTATTTACTCGCAAAGCTCACGACAACAAAAAACTATACGGCTCGGTACGAGCAGAGGACATTACATCACAAATCGAAAAAGACCTTGGAGAGCACATCGAGAACTCACGAGTACAACTAGAAGAGCCAATTGAAACCCTGGGAGAACACGCTGTCACAATCAATTTATACAAGGACATAAACGTTGAAGTGCGCGTTCGGGTGGATGAGGAGGGTGCTACAAAAGAGGAGTAACCCTGTATGAAAAGAGGGTTATGGTCTCTAACCCTGGCAGTGTTGGTTATCGCCATCCCTTTTTGTACGCTGGGTAGCGAGGCATCTCTCTACGTAAATAGCAAATCGATAGACCTAAATCATCCACTGGAAGAGGTTAACGGCCAGACCTTTGCCCCTATTAATGAGCTTGGACTTTACTTAGGCATAAAGGCAACGTTAGTTGAGGCAGAAGATTCATTAGCGATTCGCGCTACCTCAGGCGTGTGCTTATTCCCCATTTGCGATTTTCCCGTGTTAAACGGCACATACTACGCTCCGCTTGAACAGCTTGTCTCAATTTCCTCAGCAAGTATCCATAGGCTAGGAAGCGAGATATATCTGGAAACCAAGGCACCTCACCTGACGGGAATCGATATCACAGCAGAACGTGTTATCGTCCGCTTTGATAGCTTTGTAAGTTACCAGACACTCTCATCTGAATCTGAGACTATCCACATACGCTTCTATAACTGCGTCTTAGAGGCAGCACCCCAGCAGGTCATTCCGGAGAGCGAAGTTATCGAGTCGGTCGCCCTTTCTGTGTGCGGTGACTACACTGCTGATTTGGTCATTACCCTTTCCGACGAATATGCTATCGGTATCAAGCACTTCATAGCTGAGGGCTACTACGCGC
>JAGYNL010000216.1 GCA_018399865.1 Candidatus Bipolaricaulota bacterium
GGCTGAAGCTGCAACTGTTGCTGGGGATGCAAGGTAGATCTCTGCTTCTGATGAGCCCATCCTTCCCTTGAAGTTGCGGTTAGCAGTAGACAAGCAAACCTCACCTGGAGCCAGTACCCCTTGGTGTGCCCCTAAACAAGGGCCGCAGCCTGGATTTAACATAATCGCCCCCGCACGGACAAACGTGTCAATCAATCCTTCAGACAGAGCATCCAGCAAAACCTCCTGCGATGCGGGGAGAACAAGCATCCGAACTCCTTTGGCAATTTTCTTTCCATAAAGAATTTTGGCTGCTAGTCGCAGATCTTCCAGGCGTCCATTTGTACAAGTACCTAATAAGACCTGGTCAATCTTGGTGCCTAATGCCTCCTCCACTGGCGATACATTATCCACCGTGTGCGGTTTTGCTATCTGAGGACCAAGCTGCGAGGCATCTAATTCAAGTGTCTTCTCATATTGGGCATCGCTATCAGGATACAACGGGTAATAATCCCTGACTGCACGTCCTTCCAGAAAGCGAAAGGTCTTGTCATCAGGCGCTATGTATCCATTCTTGGCTCCACACTCTATTGCCATGTTAGAGAGCACCATACGTGAGGCCTGGCTCATCTGCGAAATTGCCTCACCAGAAAATTCGATAGAACGATAGAGTGCCCCGTCTGCACCTATATCACCGATAATTTTCAGCATGAGGTCCTTGGAGGTAATGGATTCACGCAACCGACCGTTAATCACGATCTTGAAGGTCTCCGGCGTCTTTAGCCATATCTTTGATGTAGCGTATAGTACCGCCATCTCCGAACGGCCAATCCCAGCAGAAAAAGCACCGAATGCCCCGTAAGTGGTGGTGTGAGAGTCAGAACCCAAAATCAGCGTACCGGGTAAAGCAAACCCCTTCTCAGGCAGCACTTGATGACATATCCCAACCCCGCCGTCGTAAAAGTTTTTTATCCCTTGGGCCGCCACAAATTCACGAATTTCCTTGTGCCCAAGAGCATACTTCTCGGTCGACGCGGGCACCGTGTGATCGAGAACGATCACGAATTTTTCAGGGTCCTTTACACGGGTAACCCCGATGCTGGCAAAGGTCTTGCTTATGGCGGCCGTGTTGTCGTGAGACATGCAGAAATCAGGAGTGATCTCAACTATCTGGCCGACCTCAATGCAATCGAGGCCGGCTTTCTGGGAAAGAATTTTCTGAGCAAATGTCATTCCCATCTTCATCAACCCTCCACTGTATCGAAGTTCATGAAGTCAGCTAAGTGCACAATTACCGATTCCGGAGTTCGTTTATACGGATCTCCCTCCTTAGAGTGAGTCCCGATGATGTGCTGAACCTCCGGAGGAGCACCGTTTGCATCTGCAAGAGCGACCCCGGAGAAAGGATGTCTTACGAGTTTGCCCTCGTGGCTCTTCTGAAATATACCATCAACTTCCTCCATCTCCAGCAGCTTACCTACATCGTGCAGCAGAGCACCAGCAAGCACCAAGTCACGATTCAGGGGTAACTTTCCCTTGTATATCTCATCAAAGATCTCCACCGCAGCAAGGGAAATCTTGGTTACGCTTCGCACATGTTGAGCAAAGTTAATATTCACCTTCTTAGCTAAGGTAAACGGCATCCTCTCGATATCAGATGCCTCCCATCTTCCACGAATCAGTGCGTCTTCCCACGTTTTTATCACCATCTCACGCAACGATTCGTCCTCAATAAGCTCGATCTCGGGGAGAATCCGCAGGATATCTTCTCTCATTGTCATCCTTTAACCCTCCTTACGGCGTCAAACATGCTTTGCCAGACTTGCTACCAGGTTTTCCATGCTCTTAGCACCTGAATTTCGCTTTTATGCGACCAACTTAAGGCACCTCTCGATACGGCTTTCCTTTATAGACTACCTGATCGAAGTTGATTCTTCTCATCTGAGGCTGAGAAGCTATCTCCTCGAAGTAATGGGCAGAAAGACCTGCCACACGGCCCCAAATGAACAGGACCTTAGCTAGCCAGGGATAAAGATTCATATCGGCTACGATGGCGCCAATCACCCCATCAACATTTATGGGAAGATCCATGCCCCGCACCTGCTTGAATACATCGCTCACTATCTTGGAAACCGCTACATTCTTTCCGGCAATATTCGCTTTTTCTGCCAAGTTCCAAAGGATATCCCGCCTGGGATCCTTAGTATGAACCCTGTGGCCCATCCCTTCTATTCTATGACCATCTCGGATGTATTCGCTCATCACCTCTCGAGTTGCTTCCTCGAGATCGATTTCTTTACTCGCAGATCGAGATACACATTCCGAGAAAAACTGAGCTGCCTTAGCACCAGCGCCACCATGAACATCAGTGATTACGCCTACTCCATGAGCTACAGCCACCTCATACGCTGCTCTAGTAGAAGCCGCAATCAAGGTAGCTTGCGCAGAAGGAGGAGTAACTCCATGATCAACCGAAGCGATGATCATCTTTTCTAGCATTCTGGAAATATCCTGGCTACAGTCCGGTTTGCCGGTAATCACACGCCCAACTACCTCAGAGAAGTCTCCATCAGCAACCTGTCCGTTCAATGCAGAAGAAGTGTGCAGGATGGTACTCAAGTAGTTAGCTACTCGTCCTAAAGCGTAGCTAGCTTTCAGTATCGGTCCATTCGGTCCATCAGAGGGAAATCCTGTAAGTGCCTCATCCAGAAGAAGG
>JAGYNL010000217.1 GCA_018399865.1 Candidatus Bipolaricaulota bacterium
CCATCCCTGTCTTCTTTGTAGTTCAATCTTGATGCCTCCTTCTTTTTGGTCTTTGTGTTCTGCATTTTGTGTGTAGCTTTCTACCAATTCTTCGTCACATTGAGGGCAGTACTTGTGCTCCCCTGGAATGTACCCATGCTTGGGGCAGATAGAAAAAGTAGGGGTGAGAGTGTAGTATGGTAAGTGGAAGTTCTCAGCTATTTTTCTTACCAGTCGCTTGGCAGCTTCTGGGGTGGGGTTGCTCTCTCCAAGGAAGCCGTGAAATACTGTACCGCCAGTGTAACGAGTCTGCAATGGGTCCTGAAGAGTAAGGGCTTCAAATAGGTCCTCAGTAAGCCCTACTGGAAGATGAGAAGAGTTAGTGTAGTATGGCGTCTCACCGCCATAGTTCTCCATGTTGTAAATGCGAATATCTGGGTAGCGTTCCAGGTCGCGCCTGGCCAAGCGATAACTTGCTCCTTCTGCTGGAGTGGCTTCTAAATTAAAGATTTCCCCTGTCTGTTCCTGGAAATCAGCCAAGCGATCACGCATGAAATCAAGTACTCGGCTGGCGAATTCACATCCCTGCGGGTCAGCAATTGATGTCCCAAATAGGTTAAGAATTGCTTCGTTCATCCCAATGATTCCGATTGTCGAGAAGTGGTTTTTCCAGTACCCTCCTTCAAGATCTTTAATGGATTGCAGGTAAAATCGCGAGTAAGGGTACAGATTGCGCTCAGTTAAGTTCTCCAGCGTCTTCCTTTTGATGATTAACGACTTCTTGGCCAGTTCCATCAATTCTCCTAGCCTGGAAAGGAAGCCATGCTCATCGTGAGCCAGATATCCTAGGCGAGGTAGGTTAATGGTGACAACCCCAATAGATCCGGTGAGCGGATTGGCGCCAAATAGCCCACCACCGCGTTTTTTCAATTCCCGGTTGTCTATCCGCAGGCGACAACACATTGACCGTGCATCCTCAGGGTTCATGTCTGAATTGATGAAGTTCGAGAAATAAGGGATGCCATATTTGGCAGTCATGTCCCACACGGGAGCCAGATTTTCATTATCCCAGTTGAATTGCTTGGTTATGTTGTAGGTCGGAATGGGAAAAGTGAATGGCCGTGCGTGCATGTCGCCTTCAGTCATGACCTCGGCAAAGGCTCGATTGAACATATCCATCTCGTGTTGATGATCCCCATACACTGACTCTCGTAATACGCCGCCAATTATCACGTGCTCGTCCTTCATGTACTTCGGAACCTCTATGTCCAGAGTCACATTTGTAAATGGGGTTTGGAAGCCAACCCGTGTTGGAACGTTCATGTTATACGCGAATTCTTGTAAGTTCTGTTTAACTTCCCTGTAGCTAAGGTGATCATAGTGGATAAATGGAGCGAGATAAGTATCCAAATTGGAGAACGCTTGCGCGCCAGCTGACTCGCCCTGCAAGGTATACATGAAGTTAACTACCTGCAGTAGGGCAACTCGGAAGTGCTTAGCTGGACGTGACTCTATCTTACCGCGCACGCCGCGGAATCCGCGCTTGAGGAGGTCCTCCAGATCCCAGCCCACGCAGTATGCGCCAAGGGTTCCAAGGTCATGAAGGTGGAAGTCTCCCCTGTCGTGAGTTTCACGCACCTCTTGCGGATAGATCTTTGTAAGCCAATAACGGCTGATAATGTTTTCGGTGATATGCGTATTTAACCCCTGAAGAGAGAAGCCCATGTTGCTATTCTCACGCACCCTCCAGTCGCGATCGTTTAGGTAATCGTCAACCAGGGGCATTTCCTCCATCAATCCGCCTAATTGACGAAGGTCTGTATGTTGCTTTCTGTATAGGATGTAGCTTTTGGCCGTTCGTACATAGCCGGCCTCGATCAAGGTTTCTTCAACCGTGTCTTGAATTTCTTCTACTGTCGGGTAGTCAACCGGAAAGCGCTCCTCTAATATGCCGACGACTAAATCGCACAGGCGCTTTGCCTCGACTTCGTCGCCGTCACCGACCTCACACATTGCTTTCCAAATAGCTGTTGTTATCTTTGTGTCATCAAATGGAACAACTCGACCATCACGTTTTACAATGTATTCCATGAGCCCCCTCATCAAACATCCGCAACTTATTCCGCTTTCTATCCTAGACAGATTGGTCCCAATTGACAAGCGCGGGGTTTGAGACTATTACTTACTGATATCCCTTTTCTAGTCCCGACTGGCACCACTTACCTGTTGCCATCGGTGATGAATGTCACATTTCTATGGCTAAGCTATTAGGAGATGGTTGATAAAACTACTACCTCCTTTTTAGGCCTTATTTGTTAGTGTATCTGTAATATGGCTTGCATCCAGCAATGGCATCCGCTAGAATTTCGCGTTACTTGTTCTTGACAACAGCAACAATTTAAGTGTCAGAGGTGATAGAAATTCCTAATATTCGTTCAGCTGAAAAACGTATGCGGCAAAATGACAAGCGCAAGCGGCTCAACAACGCACGCAGAACAGCTCTTAGAAATGTTATCAAACAGATCCGCGTGCATCTAGCTTCCAAGGACAGGGAATCGGCCAGAGCTTTGCTTCCGAAACTTGCACAAGCGGCAGACAAGGCGGCCCGCCACCATACGCTTCACAAGAATAAGGCAAGTAGAATTAAGGCTCGGTGGACAAAGAAGGTAGAATCCCTGTAGAGGAGGCCAGAGAGCATGCACCATATCGATTTCCTCGGGAAAGCAAAGTACTTCGTGCCAATATCCATAGTTCTAGTTCTGGTCAGTTGGCTAGTGCTTATACCGGCGATACGAGGCCTGAACCCGGGGATTGATTTTACTGGAGGGACTGAGTTCACCGTTGAATTCGATGACCCTGTTGACACAGCAGACGTTCGCGGTGTACTTGCTGGCATTCCTAGCCTTACGGATCTTTCTAAGAGCGTAATTCAGGATGTAGCTGGTAAGAATCGTAAGGTGATTACCACCAAGCTTGATGTGGAGGAAAACCAGGACACGATAAACCGCATTGAAAGCGCCCTGGAGGATAAATTTGCGGTTACCGAGATTAGCCGGCGCTCGATCGGTCAGCAGGTGAGCAAGGAGCTGACTGAGAAAGGGTGGCAAGCGATCTTGCTTGCTTTTGTTTTGATCTTGGTTTATGTCTCGTGGAGATTCAGGTTACGCTATGCTGTTGCGGCTGTCGCAGCGTTAGTTCATGATGTCTCAATAGCGCTGGGAATATTCGCGCTCTTCCAGATGGAAATTAATCTTGCCACTATTGCTGCATTCTTAACCATTATTGGATATTCCTTGAATGACACGATCGTTATCTTTGATCGCATCCGCGAGAACACTAAGCTGGAGAGGAGAAGCTCCCCTTTTGATGTCATAAATAAGAGTGTAAACCAATCCCTCTCTCGGACACTGAACACTTCACTGACCACTTTTATCCCAGTGATAATTCTGTTCTTGTTTGGCGGGTCGGTATTAAGAGGGTTTTCTCTTGCTCTGCTGATCGGAGTGATTATAGGTACGTATTCTTCGATGTATGTTGCTAATCCAATTTTATATGCGTGGACTCTGAAGACCTCTAGGGCTAAGAAGCACCGATGAAGTCCCTCATCCGAGGGGGAAGAACCTGGGAGATGTCTCCTCCTCCGGAAGAGAGCTTAGTAAATCAAATCGCTACTTCTCTGTCTTGTGCACGCCCATTTGCTTCACTTCTTGCTCACAGGGGCGGTAATCTCTGGCAAAGATTGATTGATCCTGATGTGGATTGTTTCCATTCCCCCTTTTTGCTTTTGGGGATGGATGATGCTGTGGCCAGGGTGATGCTGTCGATAAAAAACGAAGAAAGAATTTATATCCATGGCGACTTTGATGCAGACGGATTGACAGGTGCGGCTGTCCTATACCAGGGGCTTCTGCCTCTACTGCCTTCGGGGAGGATAAAGGTAGAGGTTGGTGGCCGTGATGATGGCCACGGTATTTCTAAGAGATTCATTCAGCGCTCTATAGAGGAAGAATTTAACCTTGTGATAACAGTGGACTGTGGCATCTCTAACGTCAAAGAGATAGGAATGTTAAACGATGCCGGAATCGATACCATAATTACAGATCACCACATCCCAGCCCAGGACATCCCGCCGGCGGTTGCGGTAATTGATGCTCATCGGGAAGGTGATTGTTACCCAAACCGCAATCTAGCTGGAGTAGGAGTAGCATTTAAACTGGTTTGTGGACTGTACGAACGTCTTTCTCTTCCCATGCCCTATGAGTTACTGGACATGGTAGCTCTGGGCACCATTGCTGACCTTGTTCCTCTTGCTGATGGACCCGAGATCGAGAACAGGGCGCTGGTTCGCAAGGGATTCTCCCTCATCGCGCAAGGCAAGGGTTCATCACTTGGGCTTAAGGTATTAGCGAAGCGATTGTCGGTTAATGTCAAGAATATCACCGCTCGTGATATTGGGTACTTCATGGCCCCAAAGCTGAATGCAGCCAACCGGGCGGGGGACCCCAAAGTTGCCTTTCTGTTACTTACAACAAATGATAGGAAGCGAGCTGAATACCTTACGGAGATTCTCCTTGATTACAATCGCGATCGT
>JAGYNL010000218.1 GCA_018399865.1 Candidatus Bipolaricaulota bacterium
CGGGCTCTCATCCCGGCGACAGGGGTTCGAATCCCCTCGGGACCACCAAGAGCTAACAAGAGAAGAGCCCGGTTATGCTCACTTAAGAAGTGGCATTGAGAAGGATAATATAGGATTGTATGGTTTCACTATTAATAAAGAGAGAACTACGGGAGGTGTTTTTCCTTCGTGGAAGCTGGAGTAAGGCGATTACCTAAACGGGTTGGAAATGCAATACATGCGATAGGAAGAAGGAAAAGGTCTACGGCTCGCGTTTACCTATCCGAGGGCGAAGGGAATCTAGTTGTGAATGGTCGCCCAGCGGGGTCGTATTTTTCCGCTTATTTGAATGCGGACGAGCATCTGGAAAAGACGCTTAAGCTGCCTTTCTACACAACTGGAACAGTGGGAAAATACGATGTAAAGGCTCGCGTAGAGGGTGGCGGATTTACTGGCCAGATGGAGGCAGTACGGCTGGGAATTGCGCGTGCTCTGGTCGGAGTAACAGATGAGTATAGGGTTCCGCTGAAGAAAGCGGGCTTATTGACCAGAGACTCGCGAGAGGTTGAACGCAAGAAGTACGGTCGTCGTAAGGCGCGAAAGAGCGAGCAGTACTCTAAGCGTTAGAGGGGAGTACAGTGAAAAAAGGCATACATCCGGAATTGAAAAAGGCCGTAATTAAGTGCGGTTGTGGAGCTGAGTTTGAGACGCTGTCCACCATGGAGGAAATGCGGGTGGATATTTGCTCGAAATGCCATCCATTCTTTACTGGTGAGGAACGCCTAGTCGATACTGAGGGACGAGTAGAGAGGTTCCAGCGCAAGTACGGTAAGAAAGAGAATAAGTAATGTCATCTGTGGGTGGGCAAGCCCTTATCGAAGGTGTTATGATGCAGAACGGCGACCGCGTAGCGGTGGCCGTTCGTCGCACTAATGACGGGAAGATAGTAGTCCGGGATCTTCCTACCAGTAAGCGACTGCGAAGGTTGGGTGAGATACCTTTTGTTCGTGGCTTGTTTAGGTTGTACGATATGCTTTCTTTGGGAATCCGGGCGCTTAACATGTCAGCCAGGATTGCATATCCTGATCAAGAGGAGGATTTGCAGTCTGGCTGGGGGATGTTGATAACGGCTGTAGCGGTCATAATAGCTGTGGGCGCCTTTGTCGTGCTGCCTCTTTACATTGTCAACAATATCCCGCCTTTGCGTGCTGGAAACGCTATAATCTTTAACCTGGTTGAGGGCGTAATACGGATAATATTCTTTCTTGTTTACATATTTGCTATCTCTCGCATGAAGGATATCCATCGCGTATTTCAGTACCACGGTGCCGAACACAAGAGCGTTTATACCTACGAAGCGGGAGAGGAACTAACAGTGGAAAACGCTCGTAAGCACACTACCCTCCATCCACGGTGTGGAACGGCGTTTTTGATGATTGTATTGGTTATCTCAATACTTGTCTTTTCCCTTGCAGGAAACCCTGCGCTATGGCTGAAGATTCTTTCTCGGCTATTGTTGCTTCCTGTTGTGGCTGGGGTGTCCTACGAAGTTTTGCGGTTTGGTGGCAAGGAGTACGAGAACCATTGGTGGGTGAGAATGCTTGTCAAGCCAGGTCTTTGGCTGCAGCTTATTACCACTGCTGAGCCCACAGACGACATGCTAGAAGTAGCTTTGACCTCCATCAAACGGGTAACTGCACCAGTGGGAACGGCTCAGGAGATCCCTGCGGCACAGGAGCCAAGCGAGCTTACAGATTGCACCGCTTCTTCATAGCTTCAACGTAGTGGTAAGGAAGATGTATCGCCCCCAGCGTTTCCTTGACCGAGTTAGGGCCGTGGTCGTCTGATCCCCCTGTGAGTAAGAATCCTTTTCTCTTGGCGATGCTCCTGATTTTGCCAGGATCTATATGTAATGAAGCGTTCCTAGCTTTATATGGATAGAATGATTCAATCCCATCTACTCCCGCTGCCAGGAGCTTATCGCTGAATTTGTCCCAATCGGTTACTTCTATGAAACAAGGATGGGGAACGGAGGTCATGCCCCTTGCAGCGTGAACCGCTTCAACTGCTTGTTGGAACCTTGGCCTTTCTAGCTTCACATAGCATAGACCACCCGCCCCGATTAGCTTGTCGAATGCCTCTGCCATTGTTTTCACGATGCCTTTGTTTACAAGGATTTCTGCTAGGTGAGGTCGACCGATGCTTCCTGCAGCCAGCTTTCGAACTTCGTCTATGGATATATCAATTCCGGTTTTCGCAGAGCATCGCTTGACAATCTCCTGCATTCTTTCCTGGCGTGCGCTCTGCATGAATGCGAAGATCTTTCTCATTGGATCTGAAAGAGGGTCGATGAAATATCCTAGCAGTTCACCGAGGACGCCGTCGTAGTCAACCTTCAGTTCCACGCCAGTGATGACCTCAATGTCACCGATCTGAACTACGCGCTGTGTCAGTTGATTAGATATTATATCATGATCGGTGATGGCGATTGAAGATAATCCCGCTGCTTCTGCCCTTGAAATCAAGGTAGGTATATCTTGCGTTCCATCTGAAGCTGTTGTGTGAAGATGAAGGTCTGCGTATTTCTCGTTTATCAAGATCGCTCCTTTGTAAAATCGATCGTGGCTAAGCAACGTAACGACTTTTTCCCGACCAGTCTTGTTATGGTATGATGCTAAGTGTATGGCTACATGTGCGCAAGGGCCTACATGGCAGGTTGATAACCAAGACGTATCGCAGTCATACCTTTGGATTGTGATTAGTCCTAATTGGGGTCTGCAATTGTAGATCTAGTCGTGTAATCTCTCGTTTGTAATTAGAAGAGGGGGGAATGATGGTCGATTTTAGAGCTCGTCTGTCTGAAAAAAGCGTTATCATCTTGGATGGAGCTACTGGCACGATGCTGCAGTCGGCGGGTATACCTACAGGGACTGCTCCCGAGCTTTGGAACATTGAAAGGCCTGATGTAATCCTTGGTTTGCACAGAAGCTATGTAGATGCGGGGGCTGAAGCGATCCTTACAAATACCTTTGGAGGTACGCGGCTGCGGCTAGAAAAGACTGGCCTTGGGAAAAAGGTTAGGAAGATCAACATACAAGCTGCAATTCTGGCACGAGAGATGGCAAAAGAAGATGTGTTGGTCTTTGGGGACATAGGGCCTAGCGGGCAGATGCTGAAGCCATTTGGTGATTTATCGGTAACAGAAGCGACGGATGCGTTTGCTGAGCAGGCAGGTTATCTTGCAGAAGGAGGGGTTGACGTCATCTTCATCGAAACGATGAGCGATCTGCAGGAAGCGATTGCCGCTGTGCGGGGTGCTCAACAAGCAACCAAACTGCCGATTCTGGTTTCTATGAGCTTTGATACTCACGGAAGGACAATGATGGGGGTGACTCCAGAACAGGCGGCAGAAAAGCTATGGGGGCTTAACGTCGATGCCATAGGGGCAAATTGCGGTAGAAGCATGCCAGAGAACCTAGAAGCGATAAAAAAGATGAAAGCTGCTGTTTCCGAGGCGACGCTGCTTGCCAAGCCAAACGCAGGCTTACCGCATGTCAAGGGCGGAGAGTCTGTCTATGACGTTACGCCAGAGACCATGGCTGGATTTGCGCTTGAGTTTGCTTTGATGGGAGTAAAGATAATCGGCGGTTGCTGTGGTAGCACACCCTCTCATATCAAGGCGATGTCAGCAGCACTGAAAAGTAAGGGATAAAAGCTCCGAAAAAGAAATCGGGCTGCCGTTTAACTTATGCAAGCACAAGCTCTGTAATCAAAAAGGGCTTGGTCAATTGCGCGTAACCAAGCCCTAGCGGGTAAGCAGCTCTAAAAGTCGCAAATGACTACTGCTGGCTATCTGATCTTATCATTGATAGCGCCTCATTTCGCGCTGCTAAGTTGTCTCTAAATATCCCTCGGATGGCTGTAGTCACCATCTTAGTCCCGGGCTTCTGAATTCCCCGCAAGGTCATGCATAGATGCTCCGCTTCTAGCCTTACTACCACTCCGTGAGGCTTGAGCTGGCTCATGAATACGTCTGCTAGTTGCGAGGTCATGCGCTCTTGAAGCTGAGGCCTGCTAGAGGCAATCTCAACTGCCCTGGCTAGCTTGCTGGCTCCTACAACTCGCTTATCTTTTGGGATGTAGATAACCGCTGCTTTGCCGATGAAAGGAAGTAGATGATGCTCGCACACTGAATGGAAGGGGATGTTCCTCATGGCAATCATCTCGTCATAATCAGCGTGAAAGAATGTTGTTATCACTTCCTCTGGCTTGCGCTCTATGTCGCGAAAGAAATCATCGATGAACATAGAGGCAAACCTGCGGGGAGTATCTCGTAGGCCTTCAAGGCTCAAATCAAGGTCTAGCCCTTCCATCAGCATCCGTACAGCCTGTTCTACTTTTTCTCTGTCCA
>JAGYNL010000219.1 GCA_018399865.1 Candidatus Bipolaricaulota bacterium
AACGACAGACTTAACAAGTTCCCAGCAATATCCTTAACAACCGTAAGTTCTTCTTCGGTGATTCCCTTAGTCAGCCCGCCTGGAATTCCCCGTTCTGGGGTGGTTCCACGGCCTCCCAATATACTGATAACTTCAACCGCATCCCTCAGGGCTTTGAACACATCACTTGCCGGTATTGTGTCGTCCGTAGATATTAAACCTGCAATACCATCACTTCCGCTCGAACGGCTTAAGAATAATTGCTGCAGATGATGGAAAAACACCGCCACGTAGGCAAGCGCGCGCCTTATCCTCAGTACTTTCTCAGATGGTGTGGCTTGGTAACACTTATCAAGAGCGCTCAGTGCGGCTAAGTACTGTGTGATCCCACAATAAGCATCAATGCGCTGTGCATATAAGGGGAGATCTTCCGCCAGTCTTCCCCGCATGTACAAGGAGAAGCTATCGCTTGTTTCGTGCATGGGAATACTCGCCGCAAGCTTATCACCCTTTACTAACTCCACAACGTCGAAGTGGCTCACAGGGATGATTCTCTTACTCTGCATCGTTAACCCTCCCTTTCAGTACCGAGGAAGCAGCCGAATATTTGTACGCTGTACCAACGATATCGAGCATCGAATCCAGCACCTTGCGCTCCTTTGTTTCTTTACCTTCTCCAGAGAAGGAAACCAAGGAAGCAAGAGCATGCAGGATCGCCCCTCCTTGATCTCGTACCCCAGCTACCGAACCTGCACATCCTGTACACGGACGGTTGGATTTGAGACAAACTGCTCCGCATCCGCCCCTAGTAACCGGTCCAAGGCAAATATACCCTTGATCTAGAAGGCAAATCTCCGGATTGGGTGCAGAGGTATGATATCTCTTTATCTCAGTTAAAGGATTGTGAATACGTTTCCGTTCGCACTCTGCACATACCGCCTTCTCACTAGCAAATACGGTTCCCTGATCTGGCATTTCATCTGAAAGGAACAGCTCTTCAATCATTCTCTGGATCATCGCCTGCGGAGGCGGGCAACCAGCAACAATATAGTCAACATCTATCGCTTGAGAAAGCGGCTGAATAAATTCGCCATTGCCTTTAGCGTACCCCCGCAATTGCGCTCCAGGAGTGACATTTGCCAGCCCGCAGAGCCCTCCAAGATGGGCACACGCGCCATAGGCGACAATCCTTTTTGCCTTACGTCGCAAGAGTTTCGCTGTAGCAGCGTCCTCCTGTCCGTGAACAGGACCGACATACAGCAGGACATCTATGTCCCGATCGTCATACCTTTCGATATCCTCATTCGTAAGATCGCCTTTCATAGTAATCCAAAAGGCTAGCTCCGCTGATTCGAGCATCTCAGTCAGACCAGGGGTCATCAGTAAAGACTGACTGCATCCTCCACAACCACTTGCGGCATAAACCGCCAATGTTTTTTTAGGCATTGGACATCACCGGATTCGGCCCTAAACCGCGTATATCCTCAGTAAACGCCTCTACTGCCCGCTGGAAGATCAACCCCTGCGCCCCAGCAATTCCTACTTCACGGATTCTTTCAGGATTGAATCCAAACTCACGCAAGGCTCGCTTTAATAGGTAGATTCTATTAGACTCTTTGAGATTTCCTCCTTCGTAGCGGCAATGCCCTGGACGGCACCCCCCAATCAGGATCCCGTCAGCCCCTTTCTCAAATGCTGATAGGATCATCTCCGAACTCACCTCACCAGTGCAGTTTACGCGAATGATTGAGATATTGGATGCGTAAGGCATACGACTCACGCCACATAAATCAGCAGCGGCGTATGTTGTCCACTTACATAAAAAGGCGATTATCTTAGGCTGAAATTCAGTATGTTGACTCATATTGCACTTCCCAAGACGGCTGCGATCATACTTTCGATCTGCTCTTGCCGCTCATTTCTGACCTCGATCGCTCCCGCTGGACATGCCGCCGAACAAATACCGCATCCAGAACAGAGGATCTCATTAACTACCGCCACACCTGATCGCTCAACCTTAACGGCGTCGTAAGGGCAAACGCTCTCGCAAATTCCACACCCCGAACATAGGAACTCCTTAACTAAGGCTACTTCAGGAGAGTGGCTTAGTTTATCGGCTGATAGAATAGCAACCGCTTTCGACGCTGCTGCACTACCTTGAGCAACGGAATCAGGAATATCCTTCGGCCCTTGAACAGTTCCCGCGATGAACACACCAGCCGTTGTAGTCTCTACCGGGCGCAGCTTAGGATGAGCTTCCTTTAAGAACCCGTTCTCATCCACGTTGATATGGAAAGTTTGAGCTAGCTCAGACGTCCCTTGGCTAGGAACAATCGCCATTGCCAACACAACCAAATCCACATCCAGCTCCACTTGCTTCCCGCTCAGGGTATCCGCTCCCCAGACTGTCAGGTGATCGCCCTCGTCTACTACCTTGGCCACTTTCCCTCTGATGTAGCGAATGCGCTGTTCAGAGATAATGCCCTGAGCAAATTCCTCGTACCCCTTCCCATCTGTGCGGATATCAATGTAGAAAACGTTCGCCTCCCCGTCAGGAACACCTTTCTTAAATAGAAGAGCTTGTTTCACGGTATAAGTACAGCAAATTCGTGAGCAGTAAGGCTTATGGCGTCCTGGATCCCGCGATCCTGCACAGTGGACAAACGCAATTCTCTTGACTGGTCGTCCATCAGAAGGTCTCTTCAACTGCCCACTCATTGGCCCAGAGGGATGGACCATCCGCTCAAACTGAAGAGAAGTGACTACATCTGGATACTTGCCCCCACCATACTCAGTAAGCTTACTGGTGTCATACAGATCATAGCCGGTAGCAATTATGATAGCCGCTACCTTTTCAGTGATGATCTCCGGTTGCATGTCGTAGTCAATAGCCCCTACGTCGCATACCTCTTGACACAATCCGCAACGAATGGGTTTCACTCCCAGGCAGACATCTTCATCCAACACATAGGAAGAAGGAATTGCTTGCTCAAAAGGAAGATAGATAGCCTTACGGTCCGATAAACCTTCGTTGAACTCCTCCTTCACGCTAACGGGACAAACTTCAGCGCACTTGTTGCATAAATTGCACTTGTCCGCGTCAACATAGGTTGGCTTCTTGCGAATTGTCACCTCATAGTTGCCCGTATAACCGGCAACCTTAGTCACTTCACTGTAGGTTAGAAGCCGAATGTTAGGATGCCTAGAGGCCTCAACCATGCGTGGAGTTAGAATGCATTGCGCGCAGTCAAGGGTGGGAAAGGTGACAGATAACTGTGCCATATGTCCCCCGATGCTGGCGTTCTTTTCCACTAAAATAACTTGATGCCCGCTGTTAGCTACATCAATCGCTGCCTGAATCCCAGCAATCCCTCCGCCAACCACAAGGCATTTCGTTTCATGGTCTACAGCAATCGGTGAAAGGTCAAGGTTTCCACGTACTTTTTCCACCGCAGCCCGTGTTACACGGATTGCTTTCTCTGTTGCTATCTCTCGATCTGAGTGAACCCAACTGACCTGCTCACGGATATTAGCTATCTCAAGACGATACCGGTTT
>JAGYNL010000220.1 GCA_018399865.1 Candidatus Bipolaricaulota bacterium
GCTTTCCCCCTTCCGCAAAGAGGGAAAGGTTGAGGAAGGGGAAGAGATAGAGGTTCTCGTAACCTACATTGATGAGGAAAAGGGAACGGTATACGCTTCGGAGAAACAAGCCGAATACGAGAAAAGAATTGACTCCCTTGAAGAGGCCTATCGCGATGGCGGGGTAATTGAGGGAGAGATCATAAATGAAGTGAAAAATGCCGGTTACCATGTTAATCTTGATGGAATTCGCGCATTCCTTCCAGGTTCGCACCTGGGAAGTGACCTCCCTAGCGCCATAGAAGAGCTAAAAGGGATGCGTGTTGCCCTAAAGATCTTGGAGCTCTCCCGTCGCGACAAGAACCTCGTTGTGTCGCACAAACAATACCTGAAGGACGAGGAGAAGAAACAGCGCATGGCCCTGTTCGAAAATCTGGAAAATGGACAGATAATTGAGGGGAGAATCCGTAGCGTTGTTGACTTCGGTTTGTTTGTGGATATAGGCGGTTTTGAGGGGCTTGTGCATCGCTCAGAGATTGCATGGAAAGACCTTCCTGTTCCACCTAGTCAGTACAAGCCAGACGATAAGGTCAAGGTTATGGTTATCGACTTCAACAAAGAGAAAGGGAAAGTCTCGTTGTCGATCAAGCGCCTTCGCCCTAACCCGTGGGAAGGGATCAGTGAGCGTTATTCCGCGGGTACTTTAGTAACGGGGACAGTTGTAAGCGTAACCGATTTTGGTGCATTTGTAGAGCTTGAGGAAGACGTTGAAGGTCTGGTGCACATATCTGAGCTGTCCTGGGGTTACCCAGATAACCCCAAGGAAGTTGTGCGCGAGGGGGACAAAGTAGAAGTTGTAGTTCTAAGCTGCGATGAGGAAACGCATCGTATAAGTCTCTCACTACGCCGTACGCAGCGTGACCCTTGGGAAGACGGAGAAGCCAAGTACCCAGTTGGACAACGCGTAGTTGGTACTGTCACTAAGATCACCGATTTTGGCGCCTTCGTTAAGCTTGAAGATGGCGTAGAGGGATTGGTGCACGTTTCTGAGCTTGATTGGGGACATGTTGCCCATCCGCGCGATGTTCTGCAACAGGGTGAGGATGTAGAGGTTAAGGTACTGAGCGTGGATCCACAGGAACGCCGTATAAGCTTAAGCATTCGGGAGTTAAAGGCTAACCCATGGCGTAAATTTGTTGATCAGTATTCTATAGATCAGGTGATCGAGGGTGAGATCACTGAGATAAAGGATTTTGGAGCGTTCATGAAGATTACCGATGATGTTGATGGATTAATCCATGTCTCTGAGATCAGCGATGAGCGAATTGCTACACCGCAAGATGTCCTGTCCGTCGGGGACAAAGTACAGGCAAAGATCATCGGAATCAATGAAGATAAGAAGCAGGTACGCCTTACCATGCGCAATCTATTTGGCCCGCCTGAGGTGCCTGTGAGTCGTGAACCACGAAGATCGCGCTCGAAAAAGCGATCTAAGGAGCATCTAGATAGCTCTTTCCTGGATGACTCTGGCCACGAGAGCTTGAGCATGCGTGACCTGTTGAACGATGCGTCCATAGATGAGAGCACAGAATCTTAAGTAGATGATCTTTTAGGAGGATCTATAATGAACAAAGGCGAATTTATCGATCGTTTGTCCAATTCAGCGAACTTGACTAAGAAAGAAGCGCGTCAGCTTCTTGACTCAGTTCTTGACCTTGTATCTGAGTCGTTGCAACAGGGCGAGGAAGTCAAACTAGTGGGGTTTGGGAAGTTCGCTGTGCGTGCGCGCCGCTCGAGCAGTCGCATTAACCCTCAAACAAAGAAACCAATTCAGGTTGACGCCAAAGTGGTGCCTTTGTTTAAGCCGGGAAAGGAGCTGAAGCGCCTTGTTGAGAAGAATCTTAAGGTTACGGCGCAAGGTGTGGGACGCAAGTAAGTCACGCATCCTCAATTAGCACATAAGCGATGGCCAGTTTATCGGTGTGAGATAGGCTGGCCTCAATTCTGCCTTTTGTGAACTGGCAGGTGATGATCGGTCTACCGGAAGCTTCATTACTCACTTTGATGGCACAGAAAGGTACAGCGTGTCCAAGAGCCTTGATTGTGGCTTCCTTGGCCGCAAATCGCGCTGCTAATCGTTCGTAGCATCTATTAGTATGCGTGTGAAACGAATACTGGATCTCAGCTTCTGTGAATACGCGTTGGAGAAAGCGATTCCCGTACTGGCGATGCAGTCGTTCTATTCGCTGAACCTCTACTATATCGATCCCTATTCTAGTCATGTGCTTGAATGACACGACAGCGCTGTGCAACAATAATTGAACGGAGCTCTTCAACAGCTGACATCAGATCATCGTTCATTACCAGGTAGTCAAACTGTGGTATCAACCGGATCTCTTCTGCGGCTGTTTCAAGTCGTAATCTGATCTGCTTTTCTGTTTCTGTTCCCCGCTCGCGCAAGCGCGCGTCGAGGATCTGTAGAGATGATGGACTGAGAAAGATGTAGACAATTGAGAATCCTACTAACCCATGCCGCATTAGTGTTTTGGCTCCGTTTACATCAATATTGAGTAGCACGTCTTTGCCCTGGGCAAAGAGTTTGCTAAGCTGATTTCGCGAAGTTCCGTATTGGTGCCCCAAATAGGTTACATACTCCAGCACATCCCCATTCTTTATCAGACTTTCGAACTTCTCCTTGCTGATAAAGTGATAATCTTCACCATCTATCTCGTCACTTCGTGGTGGACGTGTGGTGAAAGATACGGAGTACGAAAGATCTGGCAAGGCTTCCATTACAAGCTCGATTGCGGAGGTTTTTCCTGCTCCGGATGGCCCGCAGATGACGAATGCTGTACCGCCACCATGCCTGTATTCACTGATTTCGTCATTCGACATTCTGCACTTGTTCCTTGAAAGCGTTGACAGCAAGTTTCATGTCTATCACTAGGCCATTGATCTCTAAGTCACGAGACTTTGAGCCAAGCGTGTTAACTTCGCGCAGCATCTCCTGGCTAAGAAAATCCAGTTCTTTACCAACGGGTTCATCTGACTTGAGCACAGACTGTGCACGGCTGATGTGTCCCTGCAAGCGCGTTATCTCTTCTTCTACATCGTAGCGTTCCACAACCAGCGCGATTTCCATCTCCAGACGTGTAGGATCAACCTCTACCTCGAGAGAATCTACCTTTTGCTGCATGCGCTGGTGGAGCTTTAGCCGCACTTCAGGCAAACGCTCCTTTACCTGGGTAATCAAGAAAGTCAACCTATCTAAGATTTTATCAATCTCGTTTGCTAGGTGTTTGCCTTCTTCCGCTCGACTCTCTGTAACTGCCGCAATGGCTTGCTGCAGAGCCTGTTTGACCACCGTGTCAGGATCGCTTTCTTCGCTGGCTGATTGTTGGACTGCACCGATAGCAATCAGATCGGACAGGGTTGGTGGGTTGGGAAGCGCGAATTGGTTTACTATATTTCGCAATCCTTTTAAGTACTTCTCAGTTATATTCGAAGAGAAAACCTCTGTTTGATCCCCTTCAGTGTCCCTTTCTAAAGACACTAAAACCCCAACATCGCCCCTTTTGAAGGAGCGTTTGATGGTCTCTTCTAGTTGTAGTTGTAGCTGTGGCCTATCATGGAAGGAACGCACGTGCACTGATAGAAAACGATTGTTCAGCGTGCGCAATGTAACCTCTGCTTTCCAGCCTTGACCAGTGGCTGTACCCATGCCAAAACCAGTCATACTACTTATCATAATTCCCTCCAATAAATGAAACAGCAGCATACCCGACAACTGCGGATTGGTCGCCGGTGACATCACCGGAGGTTGCATAAGAGAGCAGTTCTGCCGCCCAGCCTAAGCTACGCGCACAGCTCATCAATGCGGCGATAGCTCCGCCGCCGCAGATACTGAGCCTTTCGGAAACCAGCTTGTGGTAAAACCCGTCTATATCTAGGGAGGTAATGTACTGAATTGCCTGGTGGTCTATCTCGTAAGCGATATGGCTGGGCTGGTAATGAGTGAAGTCGCTGCTTGTGATAACTACACCCGGGCTCTGTCTTGCCACAGCGGCGATTGCTTCACCTAGAGCGATAAGTTCCTCCAGCGGAGGGAGCATTATGCAGATAGGCAGAAACGGAACATCTAGTCCAAACAAGTGCTGGAGAAAAGGAAGCTGTACCTCGATTGAGTGCTCGTGTAAAAAGGCTTCTGGGGCAACTCTTGCTCCTCCTACTATAATGGGCTCAGCAATATCCGAGGCGATTCTAGAAGTACCCAAAGGTGTTTCCCAAGTCTGATTTATAGCGATTGATATCGGATACCCCATTCCCGTATGATTGGATCCTAGGATGATTGCCCATTCTGGTTTTCCTAGCGAGGCAACAAGTGAAAATGCTCTGCCTGCAACTGCACCTGAGTAAATATAGCCAGCGTGAGGGGTGATTAATCCTACTGATGAATCTAGTTTTTTCGGTTTGGATGGAGCTACGCACAGCTCTTTCAATAAGCGGGTTAGCTCTTTAGAGGTACCCGGATAGAATGTTCCGGCAACTACTGGCTTTCGATGTGTGCTCATGTCTCTACGATTGTAGCGCTCTATTAATCTGCTACGCAAGGGGTGTTTGATTTTGACAGCTATTGAGCGGGGGGATATAATTTCCTATTTGGCCGTGGATACTAAGGAGCTATAAATATGCAACGGACTTTTGTGGCAAAGAATGAAGAGATAGGAATAAACTGGAACAGGGATTGGTACGTCGTCAATGCAGATGGAAAGCCTTTGGGCCGTTTGGCCAGCGAGATAGCTGTTTTGTTACAAGGGAAGCATAAGGCTATATACACGCCTCACGTTGACACAGGCGATTATGTTGTAGTGATTAACGCCGAAAGAGTAAGGCTGAGTGGGAACAAGTGGGATCAGAAGCTGTTCCAGCGCCATTCTGGATACATGAGCGGTCTTAAGGAGATAACTTACCGTAAGCTTGTCGAGCGTAGGCCAACCGTTCCTGTGCGCGAGGCGGTTCGGCGAATGTTGCCTAAGAACACACTTGGAAAACGAATGTTGCGCAAGCTAAAGGTCTACTCTGGTCCGGTACATCCGCACTCGGCGCAGAACCCCAAAGAGATATCGTTCTAGTTAGATAGACATTCAGATATCAACGCTCTGTATCGGGCGTATCCTCAATTTCTATGCGTTATTGGCTTCTTTGTTCTTAAGATGCACGACTGAGCGGCAGCGGACATTTGTCTAGCCCTCTTTAGACAAAGCCGGGGGCCACTATCGACACCTTTCCTTTCTCCCAACTACCCGTTCCGGCTAGACTTC
>JAGYNL010000221.1 GCA_018399865.1 Candidatus Bipolaricaulota bacterium
CGCTTGGGAATGCCCACCAAACCCCGCGGCTGTCGTCTAATCTGGCAAGCGATAATTCTTTCATCAACTAATGAGACAGGTTCCATTTATCGCTTCCATATTTCTCGTGTTGGAGCATTTTTGCATGCTCTAGCTCCTCCCTAGAGTAATCACTTGCTTCTAATTTGAGCTTAACTAAGCTTCCTACAGCGAGTTGCAGCGGGGCTATCAAGTCCATTTGTTTTACTCCGGGCACCAACTGGGAAAGGCTTACGATTGGCATTGGAGTAGAGGGCACGCCTGATGTATGGTAATTGTCTTGCATAGCTAACAGTACGTTACCCATTGGGATAGCTGGGGGAGTTACCAGAAAAGTAGTATGATATAAGACGTAGCCCTTTCGCCTTACTTGTGCTGCCCCCGCGATCTTCTTGTCTGCGATCATGACGGAGTTTGCGTCGACTTCTGCTTTTACATTCAGTTGCGACAGGATTTGCACCAGAAGCTGGCCGAAAGTGGCGTAAGTTTCAGATATATTACTGAGTCCGCAGTGGGCGGGTAGAAAAACCGACATGTTGAGGTTGCCTGAATAGTGATAAACAGCGCCGCCACCGCTAAGCCGACGGATTACCGGGATAGACGAGGCTTGCAGGCAGGCCATATCGACCTCGCTTGCGGCTGACTGTGATCGTCCTATGATGACAGATCTACTGTTTACCCAGAATCGAAGTATGCCTATGCCTTGATTCTTAGAACTCTCCAAGAGCGCTTCTTCGAAGGCCAGGCCGAGCGATGGCTGTGTAGGTTTAAGGTCAACAATCAACCGGAGCATGCGTCTACTGTGTGTGCGGCGCGGTACGAGCTTCTTACCAAGGGGCCTGACATGACAAAACAAAAACCCATATCTCGCGCCTCTTGAGCATAGGATTGGAATTCGTCTGGATGAACGTAACGTACCAATGGGGCCAAACCACGTGATGGCGGCAGATACTGCCCTAGGGTAAGGGCTTTAACACCTACATTTCTGAGGTCGCGCAAGGTCTCTAGTACCTCGCTCTTTCGTTCCCCTAGGCCTAGCATAAGTGAACTCTTTGTTATTGGTTGTGGCGATATTTTGGCAATTCTCTTAAGCACGTTCAGTGACAGGTCGTAATCGGCGCGCGGGTCGCGGAGGCTAGGCGATAACCGGCGAATGGTCTCTACATTATGCCCAATCACCTCGGGGCGGCTGTCTACTAGGGTTTGCAGTGCTTCATCATTTCCTGAGAAATCGGGGATCAGGGCTTCCACTTTTACCTCTGGTAGAAGGCTCTTAATCTGATTGATTGTTTCCGCAAATAGGTAGGCTCCTCCGTCTTCTAGGTCATCCCTATCCACCGAAGTGAGAACAACGTATTCTAGCCCTAGTGCAGAGCATGCCTCAGCTACTCTAAGTGGCTCTTGCCTATCCACAACTCCATGTGGATTTCCAGTGGGAACCGCACAGAAACGGCAGGCTCGAGTGCATACGCTACCTAGGAGCATGAAAGTTGCTGTTCCTGCACCCCAGCATTCGGCGGCGTTGGGGCACTTTGCCCATTGACAAACTGTTGTCAAATTGTAATCGGCAAGGATACGCCTTACAGTACGCATTCCCTCCGCTTCAGTTGCTGTGTTTGCTCTGACCTTTAGCCAAGCTGGCCGATCACTCATCTAGCAACCTCCAGTAAGCACTTGCATTTTCCGTTACAATATCCCATTCAAAGATTCGTTTCATGTTTTCTAACAATCTATCCACAACTTGCTTGAATCCGACAGGCTGTTTGGCAAGCTCAGCCAGGGAAACCATCTTGATTGGAAGGCCACAGGGATTAATCATGGCAAAATACTCCTTGCTAACATCAACATTGAATGCTAGACCATGCATTGTGACCCAGTGCCGGACTGCAACACCAATAGATGCAATCTTACGCTCGCCAATCC
>JAGYNL010000222.1 GCA_018399865.1 Candidatus Bipolaricaulota bacterium
GCCGATATAGTCCCAGAAAACGACTCCAAAGGACCAAACCCGGCAAGTATAGCAGTGATGAAGCTTCCTACTGCTGCTATCGCCATCCATGCAAAGAAAATCGCCGCGATGCGATAAACCTCGCGCTCCTTAATCACTTCCCCGTCAATGACAAACGGGGCAACCTCCCGTGGCGAGCGGGAGACAAGACGCAGTTGGTGATGCACAAGCCTTCCCAGAACTCCGATCCTCCACAGCTTTACCCCTCCGGCGGTCGATCCGATGCACCCACCGATGAACATCAAAATTAAGAATACCTGCTTTGCTGCTGAGCCGAAGAAGCTCCCCGCAATATCCATTGTCGAATACCCGGTGCCTGAAGCCATCGCCATTACCTGAAACAACGAGACCCGGAAACGTTCCCCGAGCGACGCCTGTATCCCGCTCGTAAACAACACAATCCCTGTTGCTAACAGGATGATAAAGATCCACAAACGCAATTCCATATTCTTACGCAGCACTGCAAAGCGCCGACGGATAAGGTTCCAATGGACCAGGAAGCTTGTTCCGCCAAGGAACATAAATAGAATAAGCGTGTACTCAATAGCGATATAGTGAAAACCCTCCTGGTGGAAGTAGCCAATATTCAAATCGTGCGAAGAGAAACCGCCTGTTGAAATTGTAGTAAGCGCGTGCACAATGGCCTCAAACGGCGACAATCCCTCAATTAGCAAGGCTAATCCACAGAGAATTGTTAGCGAGATGTATATGCCCCATAAGATACGTAGCGAGCTAAACACGCCTGGTGAGAAACGTTTTGTTGTTGCCTTGTGAGATTCGCTTTGAAGAAGACTGTGAGACATCCCACTTCTCAGAGCTACAAAAAGGAAGAGGGTGAAGATACCTAAACCACCGATCCACTCTGTGAGAGCCCGCCAAAAGAGAATGCTATGTGGAAGTCCGTCCAATCCTATAAGAATCGTTGTCCCAGTAGTTGTAAACCCGCTCACTGTCTCGAAGAACGCATCAAGATAAGTAATTTTTAGTGCTAACCAATAGGGCACCGCGCCAAGAAGCGATAAGCCAAACCAACCCAACGTACCAATTACCATCGCTGTACCTTCGTTCAAAGGAGAAGGCTTAAACAAGGTTGTCAAAAGCAGACCAAGCAAAGCAGCAATTACGGCAGGGATTGCGTATATCCGCACCGGGAAGGTGACTGTTTCGACGTATGTTGCACTGATGATCAACGGAAGAGACTGCAGAAAGGCAAACGAAATGAGTACGATGCCAAAATAGTGAAGCACTGTGCTAAGATTCCTCATGTGCTCTCCCCAAAGCGAACTTCGTCTCATCATACCGGCAGCTTGCAAGATTGGGAAGGTTTCGCCCAAACGATCAGTGAGCCCCTCTTTCTGTATTGGCACGCAGGGTGACTTATGTCACGCAATGTGGTGATTATGAGGCCCATTCCCTTTACACCCAGCACTTACATTCTTTTTGCTATCAGTAGACCGCCTTTCTATAAACTGGTAGTAAAGAAAAGGGGGCTGAAAATATGGCTCCCTTTTCCGATTTGTGAGTTGACGATGCGTAATGGGTGATGGAAACTAAAAAAAGTATCCTCGCACATGATCTTCCTGATCTACTTGCTCATTTGCTGACAGTGCAGAAGCTACTCTGCCACAATGCCATAAGCTCAGTCCGTCCAATCATCCTCCGATGTAGCAAGGAGGCGTGGCCTTCTATCAAGCGGCGAAACCTCAGGAAGCTCCTTACTTGCAGCATTCAAGTCCTTGAACTTGCGTGCCGACGGCATCAGGCGGCTCTCCAGCGATCCTACCGCCTTGTCATAAGCATCAAGGGCTTGGCCTAGTCCCTTGCCCGTCTTCTGGAACAAATCCAGGAAACGAATGATCCGCTCGTAGAGGTCCTTACCTTGTTGTGCTATCTCACGCGCGTTCTCAGCGATTTCCTGTTGCTGCCAGCCATAAGCAACGGAGCGCAGCAACGCCAGCAAAAGAACAGGGCTGGCCACAAATACATGCCGCTTGATAGCGAATTCTAGCAAATCTGGATCTTGAGAGAAAGCAGCCGACAGGCTAGCCTCGCTCGGGATGAACATTACTACCATCTCTGGAGCCCGTTCAAACTGGCTCCAATAGCTCTTACGCGAGAGATCCTGTATACGGTCCTTCATGGCTTGCGCATGAGCATTAAGCAATCTGCGCTGTTCTTCTCCCTCGGTATTGAGTGCTTCAAAATATGAAGCCATCGTCGCTTTAGCATCGACTGGCAGGAAGCCTTTATTGGGAAGGTGAACGATAACATCAGGGCGTCCCTCATCTGTCGACGCCTGTTCATCAAAATCAATGTGGCGGCTCATTCCAGCCAGTTCCATAACACGCCGTAATTGCAGCTCTCCCCAACGGCCCCGCACTGTTGAGGACTTGAGCGCTTGTTCTAGTTTTACAGTAGTATCCCGCAACCCCGACTGATCCTGTCCCAGTTGCTGCAAGTGTTTTTCCAGGCGCTGGTAAGCTCCAGCGCGTTTTTCTTCAAGTACCCTCACTTGCACATCCATCTTCTCAAGCGTTCTTTCCAACGGTTCAACCAAGTGCACAAGCTGTTCCTTGTGCGTTCCCCAATCACCGCGCACCTGCGTGAGAAGGGCGTCTAATTGCTCGTGTGCTTGTTTCAGAAAACGGTCGCTGTTTGTCTCCAGTGCCTTGCCCGCCAAGGAGTCGAAGGCCTCGCGTAACTGCTTCTCCGCAGACTCTATCCACTTTTCTTTCTCCTCTGTCGCCTGTTGCAGAGCCAGCAGTTCTTGCTCTTTTGTATTTACTTGTAATTGCAGGCTGGTAATGCGCTTGTTAGTGCGTAAAAATTCCAGGACAACCCCTACTACAACACCGATCAAAATCGCTATTGCCAGGCTTAGCCACTCCATCACGATCCTCCTTGTCTGTATCTTACAATACCATCCTAAGTAACGTGAAACGCTAAGTAGTCATCAATCCCGAATTTTTCGGTAACGGGCTCAACGAACATCGTACGTATAAACAGAACCGCAATTGCCTCTGACTGCAAAAGAATTCGCAGGGCATTCGCGTGCCCTTCCCCTTCAAGCTCAAGGCGGCCTACTTCATCAAGAATAACTACCTGAGCGGTGGATGCCGCGCGCTCGATTGCAACTTGGGCAAAACCAAGCACCTTCTCGGATAAGTAGAACTTGCCAATCGGAATCCCAAGAGGATGCAAAGTAGCTAGCAGTTGCTCTTCGGATGTCTCGATATCTTGCACACGGTACCCAACCGTCTTGCCTTCATCAAGTATGCGGGGACTGACAATCCCGCCAACTTTGACTCCCTGCTTGTCCAATGCTGTTGCAAGTTGCCCTGCAAAGAGAGTCTTTCCTGAACCGATATGGCCATACACGATCACGCATCTTCGCTTGCGCTTTGCCAGTTCTTCCATGATCTGTGCTACAGCGTTAGCAAGAATACTGTTTTTTTCAGTCATGCCTGCCTTAGATTAGCCTCGAAACATCTACACCACAAACAAGCGCCCCTTACTGAAAGGGGCACTTGTTAGCTCATTAACTGCCGTTGTTTGCCAGTCTTATAGCAAGCCGACACGTTCGTTGAACGCCTCGATCAACCTATCTATCGGTTCAACAAGCTGGTGAATGCGATCCCAATAACCGGGGTAGTCGTACCATTGATCATCCAGCTCCTGGAGCGGCTTGTCCATCTGTTCTATCCAGGTATAGTATTTCAGGTTGTGAATCCGCTTGCGATCCTCGTAGCGCAATTCAGAAGCATAGTCGGTCTTGATCCCCATCAGGTGCATGTGGTAATCAATCGCCGCCTGAGTCTTATTGTACGGTCCTCTCTCTTCAGTCAGCTCAGCTAAGCGGGTCTGATAAAGCTCCATTGAATCAGTGAACACTGTAAGCACTATATCTTTCTCCGTCAATTCGTAGTACTTAGCAAACTTGATCGTTGAAAGAACATTAGCCACACTGGAGATTCCCATCAATGGAAGTTGTTCCATAAACTCGTCTTTGACACCCTGGCTAGAAAGGAATTCCTGGCCAACTGGCTCATTGAATAGACGGATCAAGCTCATGCAATCCTCATCATCAATTCCCGTTATCATATCTGTGTTGCGAGCATTATGAATCCAAGGCACATGTTTATCACCGATGCCCTCAATACGGTGACCTCCAAACCCATTTTGCAGAAGGGTTGGGCACTGCAGTGCCTCGGAGACAACTAGCTTGCTAGCCGGGTAAAGCTCCTTCAGATAGTCGCCACATCCCATGGTGCCGGACGAGCCAGAGGTCAGAATGACACCGCTATAGCGGCCATCCTCGCCTAGTTCTTTCTCCAATACCTCTTGCATTGCATGCCCAGTGACATCATAGTGCCAAAGGTGATTTCCAAACTCGTCAAACTGGTTGAAGATCATGATGTTGTCTCGTGTTGCTTGTAGCTCCTTACACTTCTGGAATATCTCCCACACATTAGACTCGCAGCCAGGGGTAGCAATTACCTCGCCCGCAACCTTAGATAGCCAATTGAAGCGCTCTTTGGACATTTGCTCAGGGAGAATGGCAATTGATTCACAGGCAAGCAGGTTAGCATCGTAAGCTCCACCACGACAATAGTTTCCTGTAGACGGCCAAACCGCTTTATGGTATGTGGGATCAAATTGCCCGGTTACTAGTCGGGGTACCAAACATCCATAGGTTGCCCCTACCTTGTGAGCTCCGGTGGGAAACCATTTACCGACAAGGGCGATGATACGGGCCCTCACTCCAGTAATCTCTCGCGGGACC
>JAGYNL010000223.1 GCA_018399865.1 Candidatus Bipolaricaulota bacterium
TCCTCATGTGAGGGCGCTTAGAACATTTGGGTCTGCCTGTCTTGATCTAGCATATATTGCATGTGGAAGGATAGATGTTGCTTGGTACCTTTCTCTTTGGCCTTGGGATGTAGCGGCAGGTACTCTGCTGATCACGGAAGCTGGGGGCACGGTTTCAAATCAACTTGGAAGCAAGATGGTTGATCCACAGGAGGGAATCGTGGCTACTAACGGCGCAGTCCACGACGAGATGCTCAACTTGGTTAGTTGATGAACAAAGGCAGTAGTCTTTCTAGGTACCAAGAGATAATAGGTGATTGGGAAGCATTCAGGTTGGCTTGTGCTCGGCCCCTGCCCCTAACGATCAGGGTTAACAGGCTACGTGCGTCTCCACAAGAGGTCCACCAGCGGCTAACCGATAAAGGTTTCTTGCTCTCTCGGATTGAGTGGGCCGACGATCTATTCTTTATCCACCGCGATACAGTTAGCAAGACAATTGAGCACTGGTTGGGTATGTTCTACATACAAGAAGCCGTACAAACAATCCCTGTACGAATACTCGATCCACAGCCGGGCTCTCAGATCCTGGATATGGCTGCTGCTCCAGGTGGAAAGTGTACACAGATTAGCTCATACATGCGCAATCAGGGGGTACTTATTGCAAACGAACCGGTTGGAAAGCGCCAGCCGTCGTTGATGGCAAATATCAACCGAATGGGGGTTTTGAACGCCACTGTTACCTCATATAGAGGTGAATCCTTTCCTATGCAAATTGGTTTCGATCGTATTCTTCTCGACGCTCCTTGTTCGGCTGAAGGTACAATCCGTAAGCAGCCAGCGCTCCGCCATGGAGCTACAGCGGCTACAATCCTACGTCTATCCCGCTTGCAGAAAAGGTTAATTTTGCATTCATATGATCTTCTGAAGCCAGGGGGGATGCTTGTTTATTCTACCTGTACTTTTTCCCCGGAGGAAAATGAAGCGGTGGTTTCATACCTGCTCTCTGAGCGAAGGGCGTTAGTTGATCAAGTAAGCCTTCCCTTTACTGCGCATCCAGGCATCAATTCTTGGAATGGGGAAGAATTTGCTCCCCAGGTGAAGCGGTGCGTAAGAATATATCCACATGATATTGACAGTGGAGGAGGATTCATTGCCTGCCTACGAAAACCTGCGTGAAGAGGTCACTTCTTTGCTTCATTTTAGGTTTGGTGTTCCAACAGATATGCTGGAGAAGCTTTATTTCGTCGAGCGACAGAAAGGAGAGATTTGGGTAACCACCGCGCCCACTCCATCCAAGATACAATCAAGCCGCCCTGCGGGTGTACGAGCCTTTCGCAGAATGCCGCGCGGGCTGAAGCCGACAACAGTCTTCCTCTGTCTATTGGGCGACCATGTGAAAAAGTCGCGGTTAGAATTGGATGATGATTGTACCCTTAAACAGCTTCTTCTTGGGAAAGCTATCTCTTACAAGCTTGACAAGGGGTACATCGCTATCAGTTATCTTGGAGACGTCCTGGGTTGTGGGGAAGCAAGGCAAGCCAAGGTGCGAGCCCTCATACCAACAATTAAGAGACGTGAACTTCTAGAGTGCCTTGAGCAAGAATACCGGTTGGGACAGTTCTAGATAGGGGATCTGGGATGGTTTTCAATTGTGATCTTAATCACGGAAATTACCACCCCTATTCTGCTATGATAGGGCGTGTGTGAGGAAAGACTAAGGAGGAAATAATGATGAGAACAAAAACGTGGCTTCTAATGGCTTTGGTGCTCGGGTCGTTCTTGTTTT
>JAGYNL010000224.1 GCA_018399865.1 Candidatus Bipolaricaulota bacterium
AACTGCTAAAGCCTTGACTACACCGGCTGATCTATTGGTGGGCATCCTGGCCTCAGTAGATCAGGTACTAAGACCTCGATCTGCGATGTTCGTTGGTGCTGAGGTTTTGCTTCCGAGCGTGTCTACCTATAGCTTTACTTAATGTACCTGGACACAGATACTAGGCTTGGAAGTGACACATAGGATTTGGCAGTAACTTGCATACTGCTGGTACGTTATTCGTGCCACAACTACATGATCCGCAAGGAGGTGGTATCTAGAAGCAAATACACGTTGTAGAAGGAAATCTCTACTAGAAAAGGGACGAGAAATCTTTACAGGGAGGAAAAATGGGAAAAGCTAGAGTTTGGAAATTAGCGGTTCTTGGCACAGCTATGGTGGTAATCTTGGGTCTAGGCATTACTGCCTGGGCGAGTGACGATCTTATCCGAGTCCGGCGGCGGGGTGCAGATATTGAGAATATGGATCCCGCTCACTATGTAAGTGCAGGCGAATTCAACATCGATCTGGCTATTCATGCCAAGTTATATCAATACAAACCTGGGTCGCAGGAACTTGTGCTAGATGCAGCCAAATCGGTGCAGGTTAGCGAAGACGGAACAAGAATTTCGTTCGTATTGAAGGAAGGAATCCAGTTCCACGGTGGTTACGGAGAGATGACCGCAGAGGACGTCAAGTTCTCGTTTGAGCGTTTCATAGACCCTCGTGTTTCCTCTGAGTACATCAATGATTGGAAGACTCTCTGCCGGGTAGATGTAACTGGCAAATATACAGGGGACATAATCCTCACCCAACCTTACGCCCCGTTATTCGTAAGCACAATCCCCTTCACTTCAGGAAGCATCATAAGTAAGGCAGCTTACGAGGATCTTGGTAACAGATTTGCGACCCATCCGATTGGCGCAGGTCCTTACTACTGGGCAGAGTGGATCCCAAATCAGAAGGTCGTGTTGGAGCGGTTCGACGATTACTACGGGGAACTGCCCGACTTCAAGACCATTGAGATCCTGCCTATCCAGGATGATCAGGCAGCCGAACTTGCCTTTGACAGCGGAGAGCTCGACGAGACATCTATACCCCTAGAAAGCATTGGTCGCTACAGAGACGATTCCGATGCGAATCTCCTTCTTGTTGACATGCTGCGGTATCACTGGGTAGGCTTCAACGTCTCGCTTCCTCCTTTTGACGATTTTAAGGTACGCGAGGCCGTTCGGTACGTTGTCGATGTGGATGAAATACTTCAAGGGGCGTTCGATGGCGTGGCTCCCCGAGCGAACGCTATGTTGGCACCAGGTATCCTTGGATACTGGGAAGATGCTCCTGAATATCAGCCCAATCTTGACCGAGCACGAGAGCTGTTAGCAGAGGCAGGATATCCTGATGGCTTCGATGTGGAGCTTTCGGTGTCCGCTTCAAGCGACCCTGTTGCTCCCCTTGTCGCACAGATCGTTCAGCAGCAACTGGCACAGGTGGATATCAAAGCAACTATCAAGATCGTAGAAGGTTCTTTGTACAACTATATTGGCAAAGAGAATCACGCTGGAATGCATTACTATGGATACACCGCTATACTTGATCCGGGCTACTGGTTCGAGTGGTTCCTATGTTCCCAGGTTGGCAAATGGAACGTCTGGAAATGGTGTAACGAGGAATATGACGAGATTTGGAATGAGGCCGGGCTCACTATGTCCACAAGCGAGCGTGAACAGCTTTACATTGAGCTACAGAAGATCATCGATCAAGATATAACTAGTATATGGGTAACCAATAATGCTGAGCCACATGTCTATCACACTGGCATAGAGCCAGTATTCTTGGCACAGTACCCGCAGTATCGGTACTGGAAGAAAGCAGAATAGGTTTCTAACCTATAAACTGGAGAGAATCCTCCTATGAGGATTCTCTCCCTTCAAATAACATCGAGGAGCTCGCGACATGGCCACGTTTCTAATTCGCCGCTTGTTCGTAACAGTTATCACAGTTATAGGTTCCATGTTGATCCTATTCACTCTGATTCAGCTTATCCCCGGCGACATGGCCACTACCTTACTAGGACCAAGAGCTACCCCACAGCTAATTCAGCGAATACACGAGAGCATGGGGTTGGACAAGCCAGTTATAGTGCAATTAGGGATCTATTTCTACAACATATTTCGCGGTGATCTGGGAGTTGACGTACTCAATCACATGCCCGTAAGCACACTCGTCTTCAGCGCGCTTCCATACACAGTGGTACTTGCCTTATCAAGCATAATACTAGCTAGTCTTATTGGGATCCCCCTGGGCACCTACGCGGCATCTCACCGTAACTCACCCTTGGACAAAGTGATGGGAATTGTATCAATCTCAATGATCACTACCCCTCCATTTCTCGCTGGGTTATTCGCTTTGCTTATATTCGCCGTACAGCTCAATTGGTTTCCCACAATTGGTGGAGGAAGCACAGGCAACTTCCTGGATCAACTGGCGCATCTTATCCTACCAGCAAGCTCGCTGGCTCTTGGGTGGGTGGGATACATCGCCAGGCTTACGCGATCCACGCTGCTTGAAGAATTGAACGCGGACTACATCCGCACAGCCAGGGCCAAAGGGCTTTCTGAGCGTGTGATTCTGTACAAACATGCTCTTAGAGAGGCCTTGATCCCGGTAGTGACTGTTTTAGGCATCGGTTTTGGTAATTTGCTGGGTGGAGCAGTGCTCACAGAGATCATATTTCATCGCCCAGGGCTAGGTTTTCTTATCTATAATGCCATAAAGTCTAGGAATTTCCCCGTACTGCAAGGTGGACTGGTTATCGCTGTCTTGTTGTATAGCTTGGCAAATCTGTTTGCCGATCTATCCCATGGCTTTACAGACCCGAGAATTAGATTGGAGTAACATCTATGACCACAACGCAACTAGCCCTCAAAAGGCAGGCCTCAATTTGGAGAAGATTCCGTAGATCAAGCCTTGGAAAGCTTCTATGTCAGTTTTCAGGCGCGCTTGGTACCACGCTTATAGTAAGCATTATTGCCGTAGCTATTTTCGCCCCGTACCTCACTCCATACGATCCCAACACTATCGACGTCTTTAACAAGCTGGCCGGGCCTTCGAAGACTCACATAATGGGAACTGATGATCTGGGACGCGATCTGTTCACACGTGTGTTATACGGAAGCCGTATAGCCCTTCTTGTCTCCTTACCCGCCATCGCCATCGGCATGGTTATTGCCATGCTGCTTGGAGTGATTGCTGGCTACGGACCTTCCTGGGTCGGCAGTTTCTTGCTCATCCTGTTTGACAGCGTAAGAGCATTTCCCACGATTATCTTTGCCATCACCATTATGGCCCTCACCGGTGGAGCAAATCTATCCATCTTGATAGCCGTCATCGGAGTTACAAGATTCCCTGGCTATAGCAGGCTAATCCGCGTTCAAACCCTTCGGGTGAAGGAAAATGACTACATATCTGCAGCGCAGGCTATGGGTTGCTCATATTTGAGGATTGTGTTTAAGCATATCCTGCCCAATGCCATAGGCCCTCTGTTTATACAGGCAGCCATGGATATTCCTGTGGTGATAACGATTGAAGCCGGTTTAAGTTTCTTGGGCCTAGGGGTCCCACCTCCAACATCAAGTTGGGGAGCAATCCTAAGGACCGGCTATGCCTATGTACGCATTTCTCCCTGGATGGTGGTGTTCGGAGGGTTAGCGCTTATAGTCGCGACACTGGGATTCACTCTCCTAGGAGAAACCTTGCGAGATGTATTTGACCCGAAGCTTCGCGGAGCATAGACATACAAGGAGGCGTAAAAATCTAAGATGACCAATCCAATACAAGACACCTTTCCTATCCTTGAGATATCCGGAGATGCCTTTGAGTGCGGTTTACAGCACGGAGCACACCTTAAGGATGGCGTTCATCACACGGCAGAATACATTCTATCGCTAGTCAAAGGCATGTCGAAAGAGGCAGCTCTGCGTCACGCTCACAAGCACCTCCCATTCCTGGACGAGTATTCACCCGAAGTAAGCGCTGAGATGCGCGGCATCGCCAAAGGAGCAAGCTGTTCAATTGATGAGATTCTGCTAATCTCGCTCCACGAGGAGCTTGCTGGCTTTCCCACAGGCTCGCCGCACGCATGCACAGCATTCTCTGCTACAGGCAAAGCCACAAAGTCAGGCCTATCTTATCTTTGCCAAACATGGGACATCTCCCCAGAACTCGCCGAGAACTTCAATCCGCACATCATGCTTAGTAAACGCGATGACGCACCTCATATGCTGTCATTTAGTTATCCCGGGATGATAGCCGGCGCTGGCATAAATTCAGCTGGAATTGCCATCACCTGGAATGGCGTTCCTCGTCTGGCAATTAGACTAGGTGTTCCCACCTACGCGATAATAGCGGAGCTACTAAGGCAACCTACCATTGGCGATGCACTGGCTTCTATCTTTCGAGCAGAAAGGGCCGGTTGCTTCAACTTCATGATAGCTGACGAGACGGAGATCTACAGCATTGAAGCCACCCCAGATGAGGTAGGCATCCTCTATTCTGCGCGCACCTTAGGCCACGCCAATCACTACGTATCGGAAGTGTTCAGGCATAGGCAGAACATAGATGACGTTGGTCGCCGCAATTCCGCTGGTAGCATCATCCGCCATTACCGCGTCAATCGCCTCCTTGAAGAGGTTGATGGGAACATCGATCTTGCAGCTTGTCAACACATCTTACAAGACCATGTAAATTACCCACAGTCCATATGCCGCCATGGCTCAGCACAACCGGAAGCCCGCCGTCTAACCCCCATGACCTGCGCCTCATGGGTCATGATCCCCAGCACTAGACAGTGGTGGGTAACGCGTGGGCCAGCCTGCGAGAATCCTTTTATGGAATACTCAGTAGGTAAGGCAAGCTAACCACCGCTTCAGAACTAGATTTACATCCTTTCTATCAACTAGACAAAAGTCCTATCTGCCTTTCAGCAGCTAGGGCTTAGTCGTTATCTCATATACACGTATCTAGTCGCCTGCTATGAAGACACCCTATTGACATACTTGTATTTTCGTTGTATATTGGTTGTGTATAAAAAGGATTGTGTGAGAATTCAAATGGCACATCAAACCATAGACACTGCTAAGCAACCGATCAAGACGAACCCTTACACTGAGATAAAAAGGCGCATAGTACTGCTGGACTATGAACCAGGTCAGTTGCTTCACGAGAAGGAATTGGCCGAAGAGTTCGGTATGAGTCGTACTCCAATTAGAGAAGCATTCATTCGACTGGCCAGTGAGGGCCTGGTACGTATTGTCCCCAAAAGAGGGGTATACGTAAGCGAGATAAGCTTGCAGGATCTAAAGAACGTGTTCGAGGTGCGACGTCACCTACTTCGCCTTGTAGGTCAATTGGCAGCAGAACGAATCACTCATGATGAGCTGAACGACGTAGAAAAGAAGGTAAAACAAATAACAAGGGAAACCAACCCGCATCGTCTAATGCAGTTAGACAGCGAGCTTCACCTGATACTCAACAAAGCCACCAAGAACGGAATTCTTGCCAGCATTCTCGAGCAACTTCGCAACCAGGCAGTTAGAATATGGGCGTTTTCTCCACAAGGATGCTGTGATGCGTTTGGTGCTGAGTTCTCCTTTCTGCTGGAAGCGCTGAAGGCCAAGGACGCCAAACGATGCCAGGATATCCTCGAGGATCATATGAACAGCTTCGTAAACAGAATAAGAGGACAGCTTTGAACATGGATTTTAGTTCACCTTCCTCATACTTGGCTCCGGCCTCATTGTTGACTTCAGAAGAGCTGGAGCAGGCCCGCGAGGCTACCTTGCAAGTCCTTGAGGAAGTCGGGGTAGATTTTCATTATGAGCCTTCACTTAAGTTACTTGCCAGCAATGGAGTCAAGCTAAAAGGGGAAAGGGCATACTTCCCGCGGGAGACCGTTGAGCATTATATGGGCCTAACACCGCCGACGTTTAGCCTGTACGGCCGCAGCAAGTCACTAGAGTTGAAGATAGGAGATAAAAGGCCCTTGCTTGCCGCTGGTTATGGCTGCCCATTCTTGGAAGGGCTAGACGGTACCAGACGCCCCGGAACAATAAATGATTACGCTTCTCTAGTAAAGGCATGCGATGTGTCATCCTGCATAGATATAAACGGAGGAACGCTTGTGGAACCTCAGGATATAGCCATGCCTACAAGGCATCTCGATATGCTCTTTCACACGCTCGAGCTAACGGAGAAACCTTTCTTAGGGAGTGTGAACGGCCGCATTGCTGCAGATGACACTATTCAGTTAGCAGCCATTGTACGTGGTGGAGAGGAAGAACTAAGTAGTTTTCCCTATACTATCGCTCTAATCAACAGCAAGAGCCCCTTGGCGTTTGATGCCCGCATGCTTGAATCACTCCACGTTTATGTCTCTTACGGTCAGCCAGTGATTATTGCGCCATTTGTCATCTCAGGAGTATCAGGCCCCGTTACCTTGCTGGGCACATTGGTGCAGCATAATGCGGAGGCATTGGCCGGAATTGTGCTTGCTCAGATGCTGAACCCCGGCGCACCTGTGATCTATGGCTCCGCTACCGCCGTGGCTGATATGCGCAGCGGCGCGCCTGCTATCGGAGCCCCAGAAACAGCCTTGCTGATCGGTGCCATAGCACAGCTTGGGCGAAGTTACGGCGTGCCCGTCCGTAGCGGCGGAGCCTTGAGCGATGCGAACACCTCAGACACCCAAGCTGGCTATGAGAAGATGATGAGTCTGTTGTTCAGCTTTTGGTCTGGTGTTGATCTTATATTGCACTCAGCCGGTATTCTCGACTCCTACATGATGATGTCTTTAGTTCAATTCGTTATTGATCTTGAGATGCTAGACTACATTAAGAGGCTCATGGCAGGAATGAGTTTATGTAAGGATGAACTTGCGCTTGCTGCAATCCGGCGTGCGGGGATCAACGGAGCATTCCTTACCGACCCTCACACACTGGCTTGTTTCAAAAAGGAGCTATTGGACCCAAGACTCAGCGATCGTACAGGCTACGAGCGTTGGCTGAGCCAAGGAAGATTATCCATCAATCAACGGGCGGCTCGCGGGTGGGAAGAGTTAATAGCTAAACATACAACCCCACGCCTGAAGCCGGATGTGGAACAACAGGTAAAAGCGTTTATCGCAAAGAGAAAAGAAAGGGAGGGCCAGTGATTAAGAGTAATCAGCTCATCTATGAAACTCCTCAATTTGAGGTATTGACTGAGGACATGCGGGAGGCCATCTTCTCGGCAGCGTTGGAAATTCTGCAGCGTACAGGCATAACTATACAACAAGAAGATGCTTTGAACCTGCTGCGCGACGCGGGTGCAAGGGTGGTAGATGACGTTGCATACATCCCGGAACGCATGGTGCGACAGGCGCTTCATTCAGCGCCCAGCAAGATCTTGGTATACGACCGCGACGGCAACCCAGCAATGCGGCTAGAACCAGGTTATTACTACTTTGGTACCGGTTCAGAGTGTCCTAACATTCTGGATACTGAGACCGGTGAAATAAGACACTTTCTTCAGAATGACATAAATAATTCTGTCACTGTAATGGACGCTCTTGACAACATTGATTTTGTGATGTCCCTTGGAATTATCTGGGATAGGCCAGTACATGTAGCTGACATAGTACAGTTCCAAGAAATGGTTTTTAATACTACTAAACCAATAGTTTTTACCTCGTATGACAAACGAGGTAACGAGGATATTTACAAAATGGCAGCCATAGCTGCCGGAGATGAGAACGAGCTCACTGCTCATCCCTTCATCATTCACTACATTGAACCATCCAGTCCTCTAAGAGCATCTAAGGAAGCGTTAGAGAAGCTTCTTTTCTGCGCTGAGAATGGAATTCCCGCTATCTACACACCGTGCCCCTCAGGGGGAGCAACTGCTCCGGTAACAATGGCCGGGACCTTAGCCCAAACTCTAGCTGAATCGCTGAGCGGAATAGTCGTATCTCAGCTCAAGCAACCTGGTGCGCCGGTGATTCTTGGTGGAGTACTTACCGTTATGGATATGAAAACCACCACCTATCTCTATGGAGGCCCAGAGTTCCACACGATGGAAGCAGCGCTAGGCGAGATCGGTAAGTATCTAGGGATTCCGGTATTCGGGACAGCTGGATGTAGCGATTCTAAGGTAGTTGACCAGCAAGCAGCTATCGAAGGAACGTTGTCCATAGCTCTGGGCATGCTAAGCGGGGCTAACCTTATCCACGACGTGGGATATCTCAGCTCTGGACTAGTTGGATCTAACGATATGCTAGTAATGTCAAATGAGACTATTGGTATGATGAAGCGCTTCATGCGCGGAATAAAGGTAGACGAGGAGAGTCTAGCCCTGGACCTGATAGACAAGGTAGGACCCAAGGGAAACTTCCTTGCAGAGTCGCATACTATGAGACACTTCAAGCAAGAACAATGGTATCCTGAACTCCTCGACAGAAGAGGATATGACAGATGGGATAAGGAAGGCGGTAGAAGCTTGGGGCAAAAAGTGAACGAAAAGACCAAGAGAATCCTGCGTGAGCACAAACCAAAACCATTGGAGGATTCTAAGCAGAAAGAAATCCTCGATTTGATCGCTCACGAGGAGAAGAACCGCCAGGTGAGATATTAGGAGGGTTGGATGCGTACAGATAAAGCAAACGTTGTAAGAAGGACTAGTATAGGATATAGGGTACTGTCAGAAAGCCAGATCGTGGCAGTTCATCAAGCCTCATTACAGATTCTCGATAGAACTGGTGTATTCATCCAATCGGAGGCAGTTCGGGATCTACTCGCCAAAGCTGGGTGCAGAGTAAAAGGCGAAAAAGTCTACATACCTCCACATCTGGCAGAATGGGCTATAGACGTTGCTCCCAGCCAATTCCTCCTCTACGACCGCAATGGCGAGAATCCACTGACTGTCGGGGGACACAACACATACTTCGGTCTTGGCCCAACCCTGCTCAATATGCTTGACCCGCAGACCGGTAAGAGGCGCCGATTCACCAAGGGCGACACAGAGAAGGCTGTACGATTGGTGGATGCGTTGCCAAACGTAGATTGGGCGATGGCTTACGGCACAATAAGCGATCACAAGCCTGAGCACTCTGACCGGCATGAGTTTGAGGCGATGGTAGAGAATACATCAAAGCCCCTTGTAATCTGGAGCTACACTACTGAAGGTCTGAAGGACATCGTGGATATGGCCTCCATAGTTGCCGGCTCGCAGGACAAACTTATAGAACGTCCATTCATGGTTTCTTACTCGGAGCCAATCTCCCCTCTTACTCATGACAAGACAGCAGGAGATAAGCTCCTTCTAGCTGCAGATTATGGTATCCCTATAATTCATACGCCGGTATCTCAAGGAGGAGCAAGCTCTCCAGTAACCCTAGCTGGGATACTCGCCCTGGTGAACGCGGAGAACCTCAGCGGCTTAGTTATTTCACAGCTAAGAAAGCAGGGGGTTCCATTTGTGGTAGGCGGTGTCATATCGATCATGGATATGGCTAACGCACAACTATCGTATGGTGCACCAGAATTAGACCTGCTCATGGCAGCGTACATGGATATTGCCCATCACTACAACCTGCCAACCTGGGGAACAGGCGGTTGCACAGATTCGAAGATAGTGGACGAACAAGCGGCCATAGAGGCCACGCTTTCGGTTCTGTTTTCAGCTTTAAGCGGCGCCAATCTAGTTCACGACGTGGGATATATGGAATCAGGTAGTACCGGATCCCTGGAGATGATAGCCATGGTTGATGAGATCATTGGCCAGGTAAAACGGATAGTGAGAGGAATTGCTGTAGATGAAGACCATCTAGCGGTAGACGTCGTGGATGAAGTGGGCCCAGGAGGGAACTATCTTACCACCAAACACACGATGAAATACTTCAAAGATGAGATATGGTACCCCACGTTGATGGACCGCCAGAACATCGATAGGTGGAAGAAATCGGGGCAGAAAACGATGGGAGATAGACTCAAAGAGAAGGTTCAAGACATACTAAGCACCCATGAACCCACTCCATTACCTGAGGATATCAAAGCATCTCTAGCCTCAGTAACGCGAAAGCTAGAATAGATCAATGTATCTATGATAAGAGCAGAAGGCGTCTATAAGATTTTCGGTGACAAGCCTCAAAAGGCGATAAAGCTACTAGAACAGGGCAAAAGCAAGGCTGAAGTCCAGGCGGAAACTGGGCAGGTTGTTGCTAATCAGAATATTAGCTTCGAACAAAAGGCCGGTGAACTGTTCGTGATTATGGGGCTTTCGGGTAGCGGCAAGTCAACATTTCTCCGCTGCGTCAACCGCCTCGTACAGCCTACTTTGGGAAGAATCTTCCTTGCCATTGACCCGAAAAACCCAGTGGAAATAACAGCTGTTAGTAAGGCCATGTTACGTGGAATAAGAGAAACACAGATCAGCATGGTGTTCCAGGGCTTTGCTTTGTTTCCCCATCGCAAAGTTTTATCAAACGTTACTTTCAGCTTAGAGATACAGGGAGTGGCAAAAAGCGAGTTATTAAAGCGCGGAAACGAGATGTTAGAAATAGTGGGGCTCAGCGCATGGGGGGATACTTACCCTGCGCAGCTTTCGGGAGGCATGCAACAACGAGTTGGTTTGGCCCGCGCCCTGGTTACCGGAGCCCCTGTGGTTTTAATGGACGAGGCATTCAGCGCACTGGACCCGTTAATTAGAGTAAATATGCAAGATGAGCTGCTCAATCTGCAGTCACATTTTAAGCGATCGATCCTGTTTGTAACTCACGACCTTGATGAGGCCCTTAGACTAGGCGATCGAATCGCTATCATGGAGCAGGGACGTTTCGTGCAGATAGGGACCCCTGAGGACATCCTTGTTAATCCTAATACTGAATACGTAGAGAGATTCGTGGAAAACGCCGATCCCTCAAACGTAGTCTCAGCGGGAACCATCGCCACTCCCGTGGCGAGTCTTACACGCTTGGATCGGAGTACTTACCAATTAGCCGACTCAGATACGGTGATGGTGGACGAAGAAGGCCGCCCAACTGAGGCCGTGTTAAATGCGGTCCGTAGACCTGTACTGCTTCACAATGAGGTTACCGACGAAAGTCCTGCCTGTTTCTTAGCGGTCCGATCAGGCGAGTCAATCCGAACCGTGATGAAAGTACGTATGGATTCATCACCTGTGCTGTCGAGACCTGACCCGCTCTTCATCGTCGACGAAAATCGTGCTCTACAAGGCGTTATCATGGAATGTAATATCTTACATGGCCTCCTACTCAAAGGTAAACAGAGGAGCTATTATGAACACCAATAAGAATGCAAGCGCCATGTGGCTGTTTGCTGGGCTACTTGCAGGCGTCGCTATCATTGCTACAGCGCAGGAGTATGGGGCGGCACTGCTGCGAAGAATCGGCGCTTCCGGGTTCATTCCACTAGATGATTGGATTGAGGTCGCGGTCGATTGGATAGCCATGACCTTCATGGTTTTTTTTGACACGATTGCGCTTGTAGTAAACACAGCATATGCGCTCGTACTGTCCTTTTTCGAGCTCTTCCCGATATTCTACGCTGAAATAGGAGGCGCGGCTGTGCCTTTCCCTTTGCTGGCCATATTTGTTTTGCCTTTGATGTGGTGGTTGGGAAGAAGTATTTGGACGGCATTGTTCAGCATGATTGCCCTGTGGTTAATAGCTAGTTTTGGATTGTGGCAACAGGCATTAATGACCCTATCCCTAACCCTAACCTCAGCTTCCATCGCCCTAGCGCTAGGGATACCAATCGGAATATGGGCCGGGCGTTCTGATCGAGTTGAAACAGTCGTCAGACCAGTGCTGGACTTTATGCAGACATTACCGGTATTCGTGTGGCTCATTCCGACAGTGATACTATTCGGGCTTGGGGCCGCGCCTGGCGCAGTAGCAACCATAATCTTTGCTTTGCCTCCGGCCGTGCGCCTCACAAGCCTTGGCATACGAGAAGTTCCCCACGAGTTGGTAGAGGCAGCGCAAGCTTTCGGGTGCACATCCATGCAACTTCTGTGGAAGGTCCAACTTCCTGTAGCGCGACCATCGATAATGGCGGGCGTGAATCAGACGATCATGCTTGCACTGTCTATGGTCGTTGTGGCAGCCCTGATCGGATCAGGAGGATTAGGTGCCGAGGTAATACGCGGAATTCAACGTATGTTAGTTGGAAAAGGGTTTGTTGCAGGAATAAGCGTGGTATTTATTGCCATCATATTTGATAGAGCCACCCGCAACATAGGACACAAGAAGAATCAAAAGACGTGACCGTGTCCACCAATTTGCTACAGGAGGTGATTAATAGCGAGAACACGTTTTCAGGCAAGTTGCACACAACAAAAGGAGGGAGAAGTGATGCAAAATAGAATTAGGCAGACAATCGAACTAGGATTACTGATCTCGATACTGGTGATGTCGCTGGCCGTACCAGGCATAGCCGCAAGCAACGAAAATCTAACATTCGGCGTGGTTCCCTGGTCGGAATCGCTGGCAGTCGGAAGCCTTATCACCTACATCCTGGAAGAAGAAATAGGACAACCAGTTGAGGTGATAAACCCCGATATCGGAGTGGCGTACCAGGCCATGATCAACGGAGACCTTGATTTGTTCGTAGAATCTTGGCTTTACGTAACGCATGAGGCCTACTGGGAAGAGTCCGCGGCAAAGCTGCGCGATTTCGGACCAATATATGAGGATGCTTTGTTGTGTTGGGCCGTTCCTGCTTATGTTCCCGAGGACGTTGTATCTTCCGTAACCGATCTGGGGAAGCAGGAAGTATGGGAGAAAATGAATGGAGAGATTGTTGGTATCGATCCTGGATCAGGTTTGATGCAGCACTCCTCCGTGATGATGGAGGATTATCCAGAACTTGCCAATTGGAAACTAATAGAGTCCAGCGATGCTGCCATGGTCGCTGAACTCAAACGCAGAACGATGCGTGATGAATGGACTGTCGTTACCCTGTGGCAGCCTCATTCAGCCTTCGGTAGGTTCGACCTGCGTGTACTGGACGAGCCCAAGAAGATACTAGGAGCAGAGGAAGAGATCCACATGGTGGGTCGGCAGGACTTCACAGCTAAGTTTGGAAACGATGTTAGCACCTTCTTAAGCAGGTTCTATCTCACGATAGATCAGATGTCTGAACTTACGCTGCTCTATGAGGAGGACGAGGCCACAGCGGCACCTACATTTATGGCAAAGTACCCGAAGCTCATCCACTATTTTGTTACCGGGGAAATCGACTAAGACAAAGAAAGGAAGTTAGGGGTGGCAAGGAGGAGGTATTCCTTCTCCTTGCCATGTAATGAAGTGCAAAATTCATCTTGACAGTAACTGAAGCATAGGTTACAGTTCGCCAAGATGATC
>JAGYNL010000225.1 GCA_018399865.1 Candidatus Bipolaricaulota bacterium
CGAAGACATTTTTGTGCATTTTCGAGCAATTCGCGGCGAAGGTTACCGCACATTGGAAGATGGACAGAAAGTAGAGTTTTCAGTTGTTAGCAGCGATAAAGGTCCACAGGCGCAGGATGTTATGGTAGTCTAGGTTTAACACATAAATGCACTTGATGTGGAGCGGTATGTCTACAAGGCATGCCGCTTTTCTTTGGTGCGCCGTACAAGACCGGCACGGCGGGGTAACGTGGCAATGGACGGGGATGGCCGATAGTCATTCGGACACACGTGCAGCTAAACCCGGCGGGGACCGAGGGAAGGTGATCGACAGCGTGGCACTCTTTTAGCAACTGAATCTCTTTGAGGACAGGGAGGATGACGTGTGCCACGGCACAGGCCTGTCTGCCGTGTTGGCACAGACAGGTAGAGCTGGCGGGCCCGGATCTGCCGCGTACGCCGAGCTGCAAACGCCTACGGCGTTGGACCGAGACCGAGCCTTGACGGGGCAACGTTAGAACAATAGAAGAAACCGCTTTGATACGCCGAGTACGTTTTCGATGCTCTGGGGGAGGACGGGGCTGTGATACACCCTTCTACCCGATTATCAGGGTTGTGGTAGGTTAACCGTTTTATAGCTTGTTATGATTTGCCAGTGGATTCACTTAGATGCCTTGCTATCGAAGCTGCTAAAGGGTGAAGCAACGCGAAGGAAAGAATCCAGCCAAATCTCTTTAAGAATTGGCTCTTGACAGACTAGAGGTTATGTTTATCTGTTGCTCTTTTCATCACGACGTGCAACCATTATCTCTTCAGCTAGCGCATAGGGCACTGCTTCGTAGTGCTCGAAATGCATGCTGAAGCTTCCACGTCCACTTGTCATGTTTCGCAATTCTGAAGCATAACCGAACGTCTCTGAGAGAGGTACACGTGCTTGTAGGATGCCGGTGCTGCCTTTGCTCTCTATAGAGATAATCTTGCCCCTCTTGCTAGCGATGCTTCCCGTTACCGCGCCAATGTAAGTTTCAGGGGCAGTGACTTCAACGCTCATTATTGGCTCAAGGAGCGACAAACCGGCTTTCCTGCACGCTTCTCTAAATCCCATTGTTCCGCAGGTTCTAAACGCAGCCTCTGATGAGTCCACCTCATGCATGGAGCCGTCGTAGACTACTGTTTTAACATCAACCATCGGAAAGCCGGCGTAGGGACCTTCTGCCATTGCGTCAAGAATACCTTTTTCGGTGGCTCGCAGATATTCGCGGCTGATCTTTCCGCCCTTTATTTCATCCTCAAACTGGAAACCCTCTCCTGGCTTGTTCGGGTCAATACGAAATACAATATGAGCGTACTGCCCCCGGCCCCCGGTCTGCTTAACGTGGCGATACTCGTGATTAACAGCGCTGAGGATAGTTTCCCTGTAAGCCACTTGTGGTTGTCCAGACTGGACAGCAACGTTGAACTCTCGCCGTAGGCGATCAAGGATAATCTCTAGATGTAGTTCGCCCATTCCAGATATGATAACTTCTGCGGTTTCCTTGTCTGAGCGTACTGTAAATGTTGGATCTTCCTCGGCCAACCGTGAAAGGGCCTTTGCAAGTTTCTCTCGGTCTTCGTTTGTTTGAGCTTCTACAGCTACCCCGATCACTGGGGCGGGAAACTCAATCGCTTCAAGGATAATGGGATGCTCTTGGCTACATATGGTGTCACCTGTGCGCGTATCCGAAAGACCAACCACGGCGGCGACGTCGCCTGTGCGTAAATCCTCCACAGCTTGGCGATGGTTGGCGTGCATTTCGAACAATCGTCCAATACGCTGTTGTTTGCCGCAGGTTGAGTTGAGAACAGTATCTCCTACCTTCATAATCCCAGAATAGACACGCACGTAAGTAATCTTTCCCATATGTGGGTCAGTTTGGACCTTGAAAGCTAATGCCGCCAGCGGGCTATCATCGCTTGGATGACGCACGATCTCGTTGTTTTCTTTTTTGCACGTGCCAATAGTCGGTGGTAGATCTGTGGGAGAGGGCAGATAGTCAACTATTGCGTCAAGTAGCCTCCGCACGCCCTTATTCCTGAATGCTGCGCCGCAGAGGACGGGGATGAATCTCCCCTCGATGGTAGCTCTGCGGATTGCTTGCACGATTTCCTCTCGATGCGGGGCTTGCTCATTGAGAAACTTCTCCATCAGTGAGTCGTTTTGTTCGCTGATACGTTCGACCATTAGATCACGGGCCGATTGTGCCTGGGACAGCATATCCTGGGGAATTTCAGCCTCTCGTACCGTGGCTCCTGTGGGTGCATCATCGTAGTAGATGGCTTTCATATCTACAAGATCGATAACCCCTTTGAAGTTGGACTCTGCTCCTATGGGAATAACTACAGGAACAGCGTTAGCGCCAAGTTCGTGCCGTATCTCCTCAACCACTCCCTCGAAATCCGCCCCAGATCGATCCATTTTGTTGATAAACGCGATGCGTGGTACCTGATATTTCTCTGCCTGACGCCATACTGTTTCTGATTGCGGTTGAACGCCACTGGCAGCGCAGAACAGCGCGACTGCTCCATCCAGAACGCGCAGACTCCTCTCAACTTCAGCGGTGAAGTCCACATGACCGGGTGTGTCTATGATATTGATACGATGTCCTCTCCAGATGGTTGTGGTCGCTGCGGAGGTAATGGTTATTCCGCGTTCCTGCTCCTGTGCCATCCAATCCATAGTGGCTTCGCCGTCATGCACCTCACCTATCTTGTGGCTCTTGCCGGTGAAAAATAGGATCCGCTCTGTTACAGTAGTTTTACCTGCGTCGATGTGTGCCATCACGCCTATGTTTCTCACTTTGTCAATACTGAATTTCTCCGCCATGATCCCTCCGTAGTATCTTAGATATGTCGTTTTTTACTATCACACAAAGACAGCCACAATTAGCTGTCATGCGACAAACTTGATTTCTTAGTTGCTCTAAACAGGGGAACTTGAATGAACCACTGATTGCTAGCTATGAACATATAAGTTTACCAGAAGGCGTGCGTTGTGCAAGAAAAGAGGGTGTATCGTATACTGATTTTTGTCCATTTACATGGCGCTTGTTGATGGATTTGGTTAGTGGAGTTTGGATGAGAGAGAAAGAAGAGGGGCTGATGTAGTTTTGAGCTTAAAACTCTATTCCACAAGGTCTTGCTGCGTGCCTAGCCAGATAGCTGATCGAGCGATTCCAAACGGAGCTTCTTATTTCTGATGGGAGACATTAATGATTACCTTGAGAAAAGCCATTGAAAGCGACAAGCCTCGCATTGCTGAAATATCATCTCAGATCTGGGAAGGTGAAGACTACGTACCCGAAGTTTTGGATGCTTGGCTTGCCGATGAAAATGGAGAGGTCATTGTAGCAATCGATGATGGTGTATTGATCTCCTTTGCGCGGAGATTATATTTACTCAGCGGATACGCCTGGTTTCAGGGTGCGCGTACAGATCCGTTGTACAGGAACAAAGGAGCTTCACAGGCGATATCGCGTTACTTTCTTGAAGCTGTAAAAACTGAGGGAGCTGATTTGATAGGTCTTTCGACCTACATCGAAAATTATTCCTCGATCCACATTATTGAGAAGAACGGATTCCGGAAAGTAGCCTCTTTTGTGCACCTTGAAGCCAGACAGAATTCACCCGTTCGCAGACAATCCCATCCTTGCCACAGGGTTGTTGAAGTATCTGTTAAGGACGCGATTGTCTTCATACAAACTTCCCAGGCATTCCGTGTTGCGAACGGCCGGTTACTCCATGGCTGGGAATCCTATCCGTTTGAGCGGAATCCAGAGCAGGTGATTTCTAATATGGAGCATCTGCTCGGAATGGAGGAATCTGGCCAGTTAATAGCTCTTCTGTGTATAGGAAGAAGTCTGGAGCCAGCAAATGGATGCTTCATTGACTTTGCTGACGGTCGCGAGGATGCGCTTGAAGATTTGCTTCGACATGCACTTCATCTAGCACGGAGACACCGGTCTATAGAAATGATGGCACCCAAGAGTCAAGCTATGGAAGCTCCTGCTCTGGGCGTCCTTCGGCGAATTGGATTCCAGGCAGATCATGGATTTTCTCCGGATGTCTTTGTCTATGAGCGGCAGCCATAATTGGTAATTGCTTTTTTACAGGCAGATTGTTGACTTCGTTTCTCGGCTGGCCAGGCGCAATCGGTGATTTAGGAATAGTCGCTTTAGAACGCATTTCACCCTTGGAAGAAGATCAGGTAACTGAATACGGCCAACAGATTAAGGATGCTTACCATGAAGCATTTGGATTAACTGCAATAACCATCAAGGTTTGTCCATCTGCAGGGGCCAAGCAGTTAGAGCAAGAGCAAGCTGGTTCTTAGAAGAATTCGTGCTGTGCTGGCTGCATTTATTGTATGACCTAGAAATCCATGTAGAATGAGATGATTGGCACTGCTACGGCGCCAGCGGGGATTCCTGTAACTCCGCCCCAAAATGCTCCG
>JAGYNL010000226.1 GCA_018399865.1 Candidatus Bipolaricaulota bacterium
CATGAAGGTAGCAATGCTCATCACCTCCCACAGGATATAGAAGGTAATCAGGTCACCGCTTAGTACTACGCCCAACATCGCACCATTAACAAGAAGAAATAGGAAGTAGTAAAGGTCAAGCCTTCTGCGATCCTTCATGTAGGCGTAACTGTACAAAAGGGAAAGCACACCAATTCCCGCAATGGCTACACCAAAGTACCAGGACAGAGGAGTTAGACGAAGGGATAGACTGACCCCCAAAAAAGAAAGGCTCCCATATTGCACAGAGATTGACTTACCATACATTACCGCCAAAGCTACTAGTGGGAACAACGCTACTATGAATGAGTAGATATTTCGCGCCAGCGGGCGACGGTAGCCGATAGCGATCCCCAATAACGGACCGGCAAGCCCTACGATAACAAGTATTTCTAGAATCATGTTACAGCGCTCCCAATACTGATTGAATATAAGCTGACCTCTGCACGAGCCCGCTTGCCGCCTGCTGCAACAGCCCGCTGATCATCTGCGGGTATATACCAATAGCGATGATCAACGCTGCAAGGATGGTTATAGGAATAAGGGCGGACAAGGGAAGCTCCTTCACCGGTTCATCACTCACAGCTTGGGTGAAGAACATTATCTGTAAAAGCTTCATGAAGTATCCCACCTCAACCACTGTTGCCAATAAGATCAAAACCACTAAGCTAGCATAAGTAGCACTGTGCTGGGCTAGGGCTGCACGGACAATGGAAAACTTACTCATAAACCCTGCAAACGGCGGCACTCCAACCAGCGATAGCGCGGCTATGGCGATCATGGCCCCAGTAAGAGGCAACTTTCTTCCTATTCCCGCCAGCTTCGACAATTGCTTGGAACCCACCCGGTAGATCATGTAACCACTTGCTAAGAACAAGAGAGCCTTAGCCAAGGTATGACTGAGCAGTTGAAACAATGCCGCAAACACACCGGCGTCACTGGCAATTCCAAAAGCAAGCATAATCAGCCCCATCTGCCCTACACTCGAGTACGCAAGCAGCCGTTTGATATCGTTTTTCTGCCTGAAAGCTGACATTTCACCAAGCAAAAGCGTGATTACACCTAGTACTGCAAGTACTAACATGATCCCGGGGCTATCAAAAATGGTGTATACCACACGAGCAACAGCATATGCTCCGGTTTCGATGGCGATACCCGATAGTATCGCGCTCACGGATGAGGGAGCAGAAGAATGCGCGTCAGGAAGCCATGCATTAAGCGGAAAAATAGCCGCTTCCACCCCGAATCCTACAATCAGTAGAGAAAGGCTAACCAACAGCAAAGTAGGATCTGCGCCCGCTACTTGAGCAGCGATATCGGCCATGTTCAGGGTACCAAACATGCCGTACAAAAGAGCTATCCCAACCAAAATAAATGCTGAACCAATCGATCCTTGAATAAGGTACTTGATCGCTGCCTCGGTGCCACCGCGATCTCGGTTGTACCCAGTAAGAGCGTAGGAAGAAAGGCTCAGAATCTCGAAAAACACAAATAGGTTGAAGATATCCCCAGTTAGAACCATACCCGTTGCACCTGTTAGGAGCGTGAGCATGAGCATGTGATACTTCTCTTTGGGCTCTTCGCCGATGTAGCCCACACCGTAAACGCAGACAAGGAAACCGACAAGGGAAATAAGTATGGCTAACCCCAATCCCAGTGGGCTGACTACCAAGTTGATGGCAAGAGGCGCGGTGAAGCCGCTTATTGAGACCACAATTGGCGCGTCCATCACCTGTGCAAGCAAAGAAAGCGATATTCCCAGACTGGCAAGCATCACCAGTGCTGGTATGTAGCTTGCCAGCTTCTTGCTTACGAGTCCCACCAGCGGGATGAGAAAGGCAGCCAAGAAGGGAAGGGCGATTAATAAGGTGGCTACCATTTCAGCCCCCTTATCTCTTGTGTATCCAAAGTTCCATAATGCCCGTATACCCGGATAGCCAAGGCAAGAGCAAGGGCAATTACTCCAAGCCCAATAACGATTGCTGTCAGGACAAGAGCTTGAGGAACCGGATCAACCATGTTAGTAGGATCGCTATGCGCCTGGGTTAGAACAGGAGCTGTGCGATTGTGTATGTACCCAATCGCTATCAAGAGTAGGTTAACTCCCGTATCCATGACCATTAATCCGACAATTATCTTGATTAGGTTTCGTTTGCTAAGTACGGTCAATAGCCCAATCATGATTAACCCAACCGCTCCAACGTACATCATTGGATTTCCAACTGTCATCTTTCGCCCCCGCTTCCAA
>JAGYNL010000227.1 GCA_018399865.1 Candidatus Bipolaricaulota bacterium
CGAACTGTTGTTCCCTCTAGCAGTGGCAGCAAGTCACGCTGCACACCTTGACGGGACACTCCAGGTCCACCAACCTCCTGTCGGCCACCCGCCGCAATCTTGTCGATCTCGTCAAGAAATATAATCCCTGTCTCTTCAGCAAGCTGTAAGCCCCGGTCCCGTACGTCTTCCATACTGATTAGATTATCTAATGCCTGGTCAAACAAGATTGGTCGAGCATCCCGAATGGGCAACTTCTGTTTCTTACGAGTAGGCGGGATAATACCGGAAAACATATCTCCCAAATTGATTCCCATCTGGTCCATTCCATCTTGCGAGAAGACATCAAGCTGAGGATTAACCTGTTCCTCAATAGTGATTTCTATCATTCGCTCTTCTAGGTCACCCGCTAGCAGTTTCTCGCGAAGTTTGGCACGGGTTTTCTTACCGCTTTCCACACGCTCCGGATCGCTTTCTGTGGTCATCGGCAAAAGGGCGTCAACTATCTGCTCTGTAACCACTTCTTCTGCCCGATCTTCGACGTTGAGGATTTCCTCTTCCCTAACCATATCGATAGCCACGTCCACAAGGTCTCGTACCATGGATTCCACGTCGCGCCCCACGTACCCTACTTCAGTGAACTTGGTTGCCTCCACTTTGGAAAAGGGACAGGAAGTAAGACGAGCCAACCGTCTCGAGATCTCCGTTTTCCCTACACCCGTTGCCCCTATCATCAGTATGTTCTTAGGTTTAATTTCTTCCCGAATCTCACTTTCTACCATTTGCCGCCGCATACGATTGCGAAGAGCAATCGCGACGCACCTTTTCGCTTCAGCTTGTCCGACAACATACTTATCCAACTCTTTTACAATTTGCCTTGGGGTCAATCCGGCTGGCGATATTCCCTTAACTTCGACCAGTTCAGTCATTTCCACCACCTCACCACGACACCTCTTCGATGCTGATCTCTTGATTGGTGTAGATGTCAATGGAGCCGGCAATCTCCAGGGATCTACGTGCTATATCGGTAATACTAATCCCAGACACTGAGATCAATGCTCGCGCCGCAGCCAGCGCATATCCCCCGCCCGAGCCGACGCCAATAACCTGCTCGTCTGGTTCAAGAACATCCCCAGCCCCAGAAATCATCAGCAAGCCTTCCTCACTTGCAGTTACAATGACTGCCTCTAGATGTCGCAGCACTCGATCGGTACGCCACTCCTTAGTCAATTCCACCGCTGCCCGTTTCAGTTGACCATTATGCTTCTTCAGCTTTCCCTCAAACCGTTCTAACATGGTCAAGCAATCTGCGGTAGCACCAGCAAACCCGAGGATTACCTTATTATCCTGCAAACGATACACCTTTCTTGTTGTAGTCTTGATGATAGTGGTGTCCATCGTAGCTTGACCATCGCTTGCAATCACTGCTCGACGCTCGGACTCAGATCGTATTGCAACTATGGTTGTGTTCTTAGTTTTCTGCATAGCAAATGATTGTAACTTGGTTACTAGACTTCATCAATCTGGTCGTAGCGGCATCCAGGACATAGCTTCTCCTTACCAAAGAAAACCACACCGCAAAGCGGACAACGGTGAGCTCCTGCTCTTAGCATTGCCGCCTCTCGCCTCCGCTGGGTTTTGTACAAGGAGGTGAATGAATCGCGCAAGTGGGGATCATCTATACCAGGTAGTGGAAGCTCATCTTCAATAGGAGGGTTTTCGGCGTCATTGATATCCACAGCCTTATGTCGTAAGAAGTTGCCGGGCAGAAAGCGGATTTTTAGCACGACTTCTCTTTCCATGCGCTCATTTAAAAGGGTCATATAACGCTTTGCCATTAAGCTGAGTTCTTGAGACACTGCATTCGATGCTGTCTCAACAGTCAAGGTACCATTGGAAAACTTGACTGCTCGAGCAAGTCTAGCTAAGTTAGGCCCCACAATCTTACTCCATAGGAGAAGGACTTGTTGATCAG
>JAGYNL010000228.1 GCA_018399865.1 Candidatus Bipolaricaulota bacterium
CAAGCCTAGCACCCAATCTCCCTGCCTGATGATGGTCCCAGCACCGAGAAATCCTATACCCGTTACAACTCCGGCTATGAGCCTGCCTATATCAAAAGATGTCGCGCTTGCTGGATCGGCCATTACTTTTTCGATGAAGGTCACACCGACAACCATTATCAATGCCGCTCCTCCACCAACCAGCAGGTGCGTCCGCAGCCCCGCAGGACGGCCATGAAATTCTCTCTCTACACCGATTACTGCGCAAAGGACAACTGCAAGAGCAATTCGGCCAAGCATCGTTAGCTCAAACATCTCATTCTTCCTCGGAAAGACCGCCTAATCTTGTGTTAGCGCAGCCTACTCAATTTTAGCTAAGAGAAGGGGAACACTGCTTTCTCTAAGTACATTTTCTGCAACACTCCCCGAAAAAAACCTCGACAATCCAGAGCGCCCATGAGTCGCCATGGCTATCAGATTGACGCGTTCAACTTGCGCAGCCTCCCGGATCCGCCGCGTCGCGTCGCTACCAAACCTTATCTTCACCGAGGCAACGTAGCCAGCTTTGCTAAGCTCATCTAGCAACGGTCGGTACTTGGCAGCTCTCTCCTGCCGCTTGGACTCCTCAGTGCGGCCCGCATCGGCACCCTCTTCAACTGCATCTCGATTAACTTGCAGCCCCGCCTCGGATCTGTGATACGGACCCGCTGGGCCATGCTCAATAGAACCACGGATACTCAATCTCTCATTCCCTCGGGCAATTTGTTCGGTCTCTTGAAGCGCTGATACCTCTTCTGGAAACTGACTTACTTCCAGAATGATTAGCTCCGTCCGCTCAGGTTCCAGGAAACGTCTGATCATTGGGAGAGTCTTTGCGCCACACTCCACACCTGTTAACGGGACAAGCACTCGATTTCGTTCCAATTCCATGCACCTCCATATCCTTCTGCTAACCCAGCCGTTTGAAGTGCCTTATCCTCCAACTTCAGGATGGATATCTTCGAGTTCAAAAGCGACATGAACTGTGGTACGGTACTCGCTGACAGTTCCGTCTTTCACCGTTGCCGTCTGGGCGATCACCTCCACCCCTGTAATATTGTGGATAGTGCTTGACGCTCTATTGACTGCCTCCTGTGCAGCAGCTTCCCAGCTTTCTGTAGATGTCCCAATAATCTCAATTACTTTTATAACAGACATAGCAACCTCCTTCTGCTTGGCCTCTTTCAAGCTCCTACTAACTTAACCCTCAAAGACCCGCCACATCTTCTTATTGCCCTTCTGAGTGTCACTACCAATACACTGGACGCCCGTAGAAATCGTAAAGCCGGCGTTCGTACTGGCGATTTACCGGAGAACCGGGGTCGTACTTGGGGCTGCTCTTGATCTCGTCGGCGGTTAGATCAGTGAGTACTTCCCTTTTTGACCACACAATCTCTTGAAACCATAAGGGAGAAATCAAGACATGGCGCCCTGGTAACCAGTTGCGAGTATCGACCACAACATAGCGAATGACCCATTCAACGTCGTCGACAATCATATCATCCAAATGTCCGATGTCTTTATCGGATGCTGCCACGTGATAACCAATTGCTTCGTTTGCAGAGCGAAGATGCAGATCTTGCGATGGTTCTTCCTCTTGTCCTTCCTTTATCCCCTTGGCCAATCTAAGGTTTTGCGGCATCGCGTATGGTCCCCAGTTACCATGACCAACCCAGTAATAAGGCCACCCATAGTAAGCATGGTAATCGATCTCAAATTGCTTAGACACAGGCTCATCTTCAGACAACGGAGGTGAATTCTTCACTTGCTCCTGACTAAGATCCACTGGTAGCCGCCTACTCTCCCAGTCAGGTTCCCGCAAAGTTATCGGTGAGATCAAGACCTTACGGCCAGGAAGCCATTTTCGAGTATCTGCTACCAGGTATCGGATTATCCAATCGATATCCTCAAATAAGAAGTCAGCACAGCGTCCGATCGACCCGTCATGCGCCTCCAATTCGTAACCAATTATTTCCCTGATAGATCGTAACATATTTTTGCCTCCTCTAGGTTCGCGCCGTGCAATCCATGCTTCTTGACCTTGCTTCGCTTCTTGCCTATGGTTTTCTGTCTTGCACTAGCTACCTTTCAATTTGAGCTTCTGTCACTCCGACTAACTTCCAAAGCTGTGCTTCCACTTCAACGCTCGCAAGGCGCTTTACCTTCTTCTTCTTCTTCTTCT
>JAGYNL010000229.1 GCA_018399865.1 Candidatus Bipolaricaulota bacterium
CATTGTACACCTCCCTCCTAGTTATTGTCGCATCCTACCCCTTGCGTCTGCCATGAAGCAAGTCTATGCCGGCCAGGCCCTGGATACACTGCTGTGAAATGCCAACTCATGCTTGGTTATCAGTGGGCCGGTCTAGTGCCGAAGCCCTCATCCAATATCTGCACAATAAATAGCTTAGCCATCTGCAGTTGATCAGTTAGGGAAGGCACAGGGGAATTCTGTACCGTCCGGATCATTCACGGCGTGTTCACGAGGAGAATTATTCATCTGCATGCAGTTTATAAGAAACGATCTCTCGTCACTCGTGAAATAAGTAATGCGTCCCCGGATTAAAAGGGCAGTTCATCTGTAAACCCTGTTGTAGACTTCAATTAATGGGCTATTCGCTATTTCCGGTGGGTAACAAAGATTCTAAATTGCAGCTTGAGAAAAACACTTTCTCACGCCCGCTTGCTATGCTCGCTTGAGACGCACAGTTGGCTGGCAAATCCGTCCCGTATGAATCACATGTTACTTCCGCCTGCCTGTCTAACAGTCGCCTCTTCATATATCTGGCAGCGTGGAGTGGTAAGCAACTGGGGCCTGCCACATTGAGTCAAATTTGTCTATGAAATGCGCAACGTTGGAGACGAGCTCCAACGCTACATTAAAATGCCATTTGCCGTTGTAGGGTGTGCAGCTCGCCTGCCACGTTGGGATGTATTCATGCAAAAGCACCAACGTTGCACACCCCCAGTGAAATACAGTTTCACTGGGGGGCTCCAACGTTAAGGTTTTGCGATAGGTATCGTTGGAGAATTCGAGGAGATTGGAACGACAGAGGAGACAGATTTGCAATACCATGTTCTTTCACGTGATGAGATTAAAGCCTTCCATCAGATAGATCGCACCGAATCAATAGACCGCATGTATTATCTACGGGATGGCTTCCTCGTTGCGGAACAAAAGCACTTGGATGTCCCAGATTGGAGCTTCTCTGAGAAACAGGAGCGCATCGCAGATTTGAAAGAAGATTACGACAGAGGCGCAACCTTCATTGGCGCATTTGATGGCCCTGTCTTGGCAGGCTTGGCGGTGCTTGACGACAATCCGATGTCAAGTGGAATAGATCGTTACAACCTAATGGGCCTGTGGGTAAGTAACCCCTATCGAGGCAGGGGAATTGGCAGAACATTGGTAAGGCTTGTGAAAGCGGAAGCCCTAAAGAAAGGCGCAAAAGCGCTGTACGCTTCAGCAACACCCTCAGAGAATACGGTTCGGTTTTACCAGTCACTTGGATTTGGGCTTGCACAACCAATTGACATAAGGCTTCTTGAGCAAGAACCAGACGACATACATATGGAGTTAATTCTCAATTAATCTGCCTTTCGATTGTTGCATATCACTAGATGCTAGATGATACCTGAGAAACTTCCACACAAACACCGGTAAGGAGAGCCATCCAGCTCAGCCGCTGGCCACAGGGTCAGGGGGTCTTCAGCATGACAGCAACAATATCCCCGCCGCTATCAACTACGGGGATTTTTGAAAGCACTAAAACCTGATCACCGCGGCTCACTTTACGCTTCCATCGAGAGATATCAACAAGATCCCCATCTTCATCAGGAAGCCATGATTCATCCAGATTCTGTGTGAATGATTCCTCGATATCTTGCCAGTCAGTCGCTTCAGGAAGCCAGTAGTAATCAACCTCTAGTCTACATCCATCTCCCACTGCTCGAAGTAAGGATACTACAAGCGAATCAACAGTGGGCTCGTATGCGCCCTCATAGTGCGTGAGCACAGTGGGAACCTGCAGTTCCGCTAATGCAATAGCTGGATTGGCCCCAGCACAACCAGTTAGAAAGACTGCCAAAAAGATCATACCAATGATAATGACAGGAATAAGTACAGATAGTCTTCGTATCATTTCAAGCTCCGTTTTGCTACTCGAAGGCGATTACCATGAAAAGCATATGGGGTTCAGTTTTCATCGTCAAATGAGATCGCGCCAAATCTTTGTGTTGTGTCAAACTAGGTAACCGCATCAATCAATCTTGGTATCTCCCGAAGTCTTTCCAAATGCACCAGAAAAAACATACCCCATAAGACCAAGCCTGTGCTCTTTCCCACTCAGCTCGATGAGATGAACACCTGCCATGAGCCTACAAATCTCATCTCCGGGTATGCCGTGTGATGGTTTTGTTGGTTCTCGTATATAGAGCTTGCCCGTTGGTTTCAGCGCCTTGGTGACAGCCAACAGAATGTCATGGCGAGCAGGCGGTTGGATGTCATGAAGCACAAAGTGTATGACAGCGATATCCTGTGAATTTGGGACCAGATTCATCTGCCTGATGTCTCCAGCCATAACGTTGATGTTGTCCCATTTACTCAATCTGCGCCTTGCCTCATTGCAGATAGCTGCAGATGTGTCCAGGCATGTCAGATGTCCGCCGGAATTCAAAGCTGCAGCCAGGTGACGCGATCCGCGCCCTGTGCCGCACCCCAATTCAAGCACATTTTCATCGCCCTGAAGGCCTAAACTACGGGCAAAGCTTCGATAGAAAGGAGCAAGCAATTTATCTAACAGCAAAGCATCAACTAGAAGAAAGAAGCGGCTTGGTTTCTCAAAGCTTGTTGCCTCACAATTTGTCACTGTATCCTCCTGAGCGTCTTAAGAATGCTGAGGCACTCGTCTTGCTTCATTGTCATCTGCACACTAATACACCGCAACACAGTCCGCTTTACACCACTATATCACAGAATTTGGTCAGCTGGGCAGCGGGAAACACCCTGATTTGATTACAAGTAGACTCGGATTTGAACCTCACAGAGGCGAAGAGCTAGGATAAGAGGCAGGCTAACTGATGGAAGGGAGGCCTGAAAACTAGAATGAATCGACTGCATCAGGACAAACTCCATGTCAAGTATCTATCAGGCACTCCCAAGGCCAATCCGGTCTTACCCAGGCGCTATACGCTTACACACTCCGATGTAACTGGCGACCTATTTCTATCCATAGGCAGCCAGTATAAGACAGAGCAAATCTCTGGTCTCTACACTAGATTGATGAGGGACGAAGTCTTAGCTGAGCTTTGCTACGATAAGAGCAGTTTGAAGCTCAAGGTATATTGCCATATAAGTGGAGGATTAGTTTTGGGCTGGGCCAGCTTGCGGTATCGAATTTTCAAATCCGAGCTGCAGCTTGTTCTAGAAGCCATTAGGTATGGTGA
>JAGYNL010000230.1 GCA_018399865.1 Candidatus Bipolaricaulota bacterium
AGCGTCGTAGTTTACCTGCGACGTTGCGCTTTTTCTGAGAATGAATGACGCAGAAGGCCAGGCATTCAGAGGGGGCTGGCTCAGCTGAGCAATGGCGAGGCTGTGCCTATACCCGTTTGGTTTTTTAACGTGGTAGGGAAAACCTTAACGTGGCAAGCGAGCTGCCCACGCTACACGAGAAAAGAAAGGCTGGTCTTCTGTAGCGTTGGAGCTGGTCTCCAACGTTGTACTTTTGGTTTGACGAAAATACAGCCTAACGTGGCAGACAATTCAACGTGGCAAGCGAGCTACGCACGGTGCATCCAAAATGATCTGTTACAAAAGGTACAGCCATTAGATTCCGTTATTTGGCTTGAACCACTCGGATACTGCGGGCGACAGGATACAAAGTAAATGACAATCACAGGCACATGGCTTCAGACTATGAACAACCCCCGCTGGGACCTGGAGCATATTTAGCGGACCTAGGGTATAAGGCAGTCCGCTCATGGTGAGGATTGCTCTTCCCTTGAGTAAGACAAGGAACTCATCACCTGGGTGCCGATGCTGCTGTATGGGAAGCTGACGAGAATCCTTAGTCCACAGCTCTAAAATCTGAAACGCGCCGTCGGAGCGTTGAAACAACTGTCTGCTTTCCCAACTTCCAGCAACAACGGTTCCTTTAGCAGTCCTCTGAATCGGAAGCTTACTTGGCTTCGTAAGTTTGGCTGATGCTTGGTCAATAGCCTGTTCGTAGTCATCCTGTGATACTAGACCCTGTTTAACAAGAATGCTTCCCAGCATATCGCCCAGAAAAACGCTTTCCAGGCAAGCGCGCAAGACGGAGTTACCAATCTCCTTAATTGCAGAACCTGTGAGCTCTTTCCTTTCTTCAAGAGCTTCGTGGACGTCATCGTCTAGGACTAAATGTTTCTTCGTTGTCATAAAGACTCTTCCTTTTGCAGATTAACTCACCACATAGCTATAATAAGATAACGCGATATTAACTGTATGTCAAGGATTAACACTGAGACTAGACGGCAAATACTGATAATGTTAGAATTGCGTCATTTAGTAGGCTCTGAAAAAGGGTAACCTTACCGCAAGGTAAAGGACACAAAGCTACGGATCTAAGTTTAGAAAGCCGAGCTGCCAGGGTCGGGGAAGTGAGAACCGGTGCTGGCAGTTTATCATTTTAACACATTGTATATCAGGCGCTCCTTGGATAATCGAGGGGCGTTTTGCTTTGAGGAGGGGTGATAGTGGTGGGGAAAACGGCTGTTCTAGAATTTGAAGAAGTTCGTCAGGAATACGCTGCGGAAGATGCGCGAGGAATTCCGATGTCTGTTCGTGAGTGGTACGAGAAAGCGCTTAGCGAGATGAGAAGAAAGATTCGGGAAGCACGTGATGACAAACAGGGTAAGAAACTGGGTGACTTGCTAATAGAAACAGGGGCGGTCACGCAAGAACAATTACAAACCGCACTCACAAGGCAACAACAGAATGGTAGCAGAGAGTTACTAGGTGAAGTGCTGTTGTCCCTTGGCACGATACGGGAAAGTGATTTGATAAGTGCTTTGAGGAAACAGGCAATAGATATCAATTGAGAGATAAGGGGAGGTAGAGATAAGAGATGAGAAAGGTAAGTATGAGCTCTTCAAGAAAAATTGTAGTGGTTCTTGTGATGGCGCTGTTTGGGCTTGTGGGGCTATGTTCAGTTGGTCTAGGTGGATCTACTGAGGACGCAGCTGAATGGCTGGCAGCACAGCAGAACAACGCAGGGTGGTTCCCCTGGACACCGGGTGGAGAAGCAACGACAAATACGCAGGGCCCCTCAGGATTGGGAGTATTGAACGCCTATCTTCATACAAAGACGGGCGCCTTCCTGCTGTCTGCCATGGAGAACGGGGGGTACATGCTCGACCCGATGTGGGTAAGCCTCTCAGTCTACGGAGACGGCGATCCTCGGTTTGCGACGCATGATCCTTTGTTTATGGAGTCTTTGAGCGCTAGTACGGGAGATACTCAGTATGCTGAATTTGTACAGGCAAACTTCTGGGGTAAGCTGACGAACGGAACATACGGTGCGTCTGATGATCTAGATGCGGCTGGGTACGGAGCGGCTGTGGTCAACGGAAGGGCAGGACAAGGGATTGTGGAGATCTCACCCTGGGATCTGTCTGCAACAGCGATTGCAGCGCATTTGGCTGGCGAATATGCAATCCGGGATGCTCTAATGGCTGCTGTCCTTGACGGGCTTGAAGTCACTACGGCCGCCGGCGGCTACGACGTGATTGGCCTTGCTGGCGCGGTCTGGGCTTCAGCGATCACAGGAGTGGACCTGGATCCAAAAGCAGGGGTGTACACCAGTGCTGGTTCAACAGCTGATCTGGCGGCCGTTCTTGCGGAGATGACGACAACCGCTGACGATGGCGCTTGGTTGTACGACTCCACCGGTGACCCGTCGGACCCCACGAACGCTGACACACAGACCACGGCATTCGCGATAGCTGCCTTGAATGCCTTTGATCGAGCCACGTACATAGGCCAGATCGCTCATGGCGTAACGTTCATCCGTGGGCTGCAACAGGGCGACGGGCAGTTCCTCTGCTGGCCTGGGGCTCCGTTGAATGAAGCAGGCAGCGTAGAGGTAAATGCTGAGGCGATTTCGGCAATTGTATACGTGGCTCCGCCAACTGTGTACGTCGATGACGACTTTGCGGGATTGGGACTGGGTGACGATCCATCCGGGGATGGCGTCGCGTTCGGCTACGATGCGTTCGACACCATTCAAGACGGAGTGGACGAGGTCCAAGCCGGCGGGACGGTGGAGATCGCAGGCAAAGGGTACTGGACCACCGGACTCGGCGAGTACGACGAGAACTTGCTTATCTACAGACCACTGACACTTGAGGGGGTGGATTACCCCGCGATAAACCCGAGCGGCGGCGCGGCAATCATGTTCCGATCGCCCGGAGGCGTTCCCTTGGTAGGCGTGACGATCGACGGAATCGACTCGTTCTCCGGATCGTACGGCATCCTTCTCGATGAGGCCATGTTCGCACACCTTGGAGAGGAGCTGGCCGTTGGCGATCTTTCGATCATCGGAGGCTCGTGGTACCATAACCACACGGCCGAAGGCATTGCGATTCTCAACGGAACGTACGTGTCTAACATGCAACTGGAGAACGTGGGCATGGAAGAGAACAAGGTCGGACTAGGCATCAGCGGAGCCGGAACGGAGGTCGATGGCCTCGCGATGCAGGGAGGAAGTGCTTCGTACAACGATGACCACGGCCTGCTCATTCTCTCCGGTCCGATCGTGAGGAATCTTGCGCTATCGGATGTCGCGATCGAAGGGAATGCCGACGAGGGCATCCATGTGAGATCGGCAACGATCGACGGGGCTCACATTTCAGACAGCGCAATTGTCGGTAACAGCGGCATGGGGCTCTGGTTTCAGAATGCCAACGTCAGCGACCTGAGGATCCTCGGCACCCTCATCGCAGGGAACGGTGAGTCGGGTGTCGCGTTACATAGCGGAACGTATGATGGCGTTCTCATTGCCGGTTCCACATTCGAAGACAACGGATGGGAGCACCTCGACCTGGGTCTATGGGGCGGCGGTGCAACCCTGAACGATGTTCAGATTGTCGGAAACGTCTTCGATATTGGTGCCCAATGGGCGGCGATCTATGTCGACGGAAGTGCCAACTTCGGTGCGGATGACGTCCAAGTGCACTACAACGTTTTCACCTTGGGCGATTGGGCAATCGGCAACAACAGTGGCAACACGATCGACGCGTCGCTCAACTGGTGGGGCCACGCCGAAGGACCGACCGCGGGAGCTCCGGTCTGGGGCTCCGTCATCTTCAGCCCTTGGCTGTTTACCAATCCTGATGGGGACCCAGTAACTGTTGGAGTGCAGATCACAGGTCCACAGGGCATCATGGTTGCCCCAGTTGGTCCGGAGCCAACAACATCTAATGGCAACACCGGTTACCTAAACCAAGCAGTTGCTGGATCAAATGAGCTGCCTTACACTGACACCATAGAGGTGCAGCATGGCACGTACGACGTCAGTGAGCCAATCACCGATGGGGTGAACATGCTTAGTGAGCCTGGCTCTGCCTTGCATACTACCCTGAATGGTGATATGAGCATTGGTGCGGATAATGTGTTGATCGGTCTACCTCTTCAGGGCTTCCGGGTGAACGACAACATTACAGTAGAAGACCTAGTGGATGCATCTTCATGCTCCATTAACTGGTCTGACCTGTACGGCAGCGTAACCAACAATGGTACAGGCACATTTAATGCCCAGTACAACTACTGGGGCACCCAGGAGTCTGCGGTGATAGATGCCAGAACCATCGGAGACGTTGATATCTATCCATATCTACCTAAGAATGCTGATGAATCATACAATGACATCCTGGCATTGATTGGTGGAGGTACAGTAGGAAATATCGACCAAGCCATTGAACAGCTTCACTTCATGGTCAGGCAAGGACAGAATGTTGGTGAGTTCATCCGTTACTTGGCCGCTTCTGGAGCAGGTGTGTTCCAAGCTCTACCTGCTAAGGCGAGGATGGCGCTGGGGCGTGCCGCCGGTGGAGGTGGTGCAATAGAGACTGGTGTAGGCGGAATCTACACTGTAGGAAACATCATTGAAGACTCGGTCCTGTTGACTGACCCGGTTACTGGAGAACCGATTACCGATGCAGCAGTGACTGTTTCTCTAATGGGAGAAGACGGAACTCTTGCTTTCTGGGGTTGTGCGGTTTATGATGAAACTATAGGTGAGTATGTGTACAGTATTGACACAAGCGGGTTGGCTCCTGGAACCTATGAGTTAATCGTCCAATCCAACGACGGTCAATCTGTAGCGGTGACTGTGGATGTCCAGGCAGCCTAGGTTGAGCAAAAAGCAAGGGGGAGTTGTGAAACGAACGCTGGTAGTAGTATTTCTGATGGTGGTTGCGGCGACAGTGTCAGCTGTTGCCGGACCACTAAGTGGATTGTGGTCTACGTCTCTCAAATTTGATCTACAGACCCCCAGCATCATCTCTGCTGAATCGCAGGTAGTGATTGACTACACGGTCTGTGGATGGACCATGAGCGCGGCTGCACTGATAGACCAAGGGGGGTTGGACAATCTGTTTGTTGACACCTCAGGGGTATTAGGCGGTTTTGCTCTACGTTCAATCGTAGACTTTGATGCAAGCGCAGCCCAATTTCGTAGCATGTTGATGTCAGCAGAGACAGCCATTGGTGGGGTGAACCTTTACGGGATGTTCATGTTGGACAACGTAGGGACTACCCAGACGCCATCCATAGGTCCTGGTTTTACCTTAGGAGGCTGGGACACCATTGGTGATGTTACTGTCTGGGGACAGGTGCAGTTCAACATGGACTCTACAGCTGGCCTTGTTTACAAGTATGGATACGACTGGCTGTTGGATCATTTCATCTACGAAGTGTGTGATACATGGCAGAAGCCATCTGGCTACATTGATGTACAGACAGGGGGCTGTGGAACCTGTTGGAGTGGAGCTGACTTGTTGATCGACATACCCTATGAGTGCTTTGATCTGTTAGCCCAATTAAGCTTCTCGAGGCTAAACGGCTTTGACCAGTTGCTTTTGGAGTTCAGTGACATCGACTTGGGGCTGGGTTTTGTGCAACTGAAGTGGATAGATATTACATTCACCACCACGTCCAAGACGTTTAATACGGTGTTTGATCTATCTATTGGCGAGACAGCTTGCATTACCCCATATATTGCCCTAGAAGGTGTGGGCACTGAGCTTCAGGGTTTCTCACTCAAGGCCTTGAAGCTTGAGTATAGCTGGGAGGGGATAACGTTCAAGGCCGGGCATATGTTTGATACAGATGGTTGGTATCCCTATCTAAACTACCTGGGGACTCGTTATTACGGATGGACCTGGGATGGCGAGCTAGCTACCCTGCCCATTTGTGCTGTACCTGCTACGCACGATGAGTACTTTGGGTTAGAGATCGACGGTGATTCCTGTTGTGGAGGAAGCTATTCTATGTCCGCCTACAGTTGGTTTGACACCGGTGACAGCGATAGCTTGTTTGATTGGATAGAGAGCAGGGCTGAACTAGAGGTAGGCATCGGCTCCAACGTAACACTATCCTTTGGCCTGAGCGTAACTCAAGCAGGAGCTGATTGGATAGAGTTGGGAACTGAGGTTCTATGGTAAACACACACGCTTAGTTCGGACTGCGATTAAGGCTTTCTAGCGGGCTCTTAAGTTTACCAGAGCCCGCTTTTATGTTACTACAGACCTTAACGTGGCAGGCAAGCTGCGCACGCTACGACAGCAAAACAGCTAAAAACCCTTCTTCTGTAGCGTTGTACCTTGAGTGCAACGTTGA
>JAGYNL010000231.1 GCA_018399865.1 Candidatus Bipolaricaulota bacterium
GACAGTACTCAGTAGCTGTTACCGGTGAGTGTGGACTGGCAAGATCCAGTGACGCGAAGCTGACAGTCAAAGCGCCGACCTTGATTACTGACCAGCCAGATGATGTATCGGTCTGTCCAGGAGCCACAGCCAATTTCTCAGTTACTGCAACTGGAGAAGGGCAGGTCACCTACCAGTGGTACCACGACTCCAAGCTACTGGTTGATGGTGGCAACATATCTGGTGCAACCAGTAATCAACTGGAGATAACGGATGTGGAAGATGGTGATGCTGGGCAGTACTCAGTAGCTGTTACGGCAGAGTGTGGAGTCGTAAGTTCACGCGCGGCGACGCTTCTTGTACGCCCAGCTATAGGAAAGCTAAGTGTCATTGGCGGGACAGATGTTCCCAAGGATATTTTGCTTGTGCTAGATCTGTCTGGCAGCATGAAGGAGCCGGTCGAAGGCGGAATCAAGATAGTGCAAGGCAAGGACGCCTTACGTCAGTTCATTAAGTTGCTCCCCGAGGAGATATCAGTTGGTCTACGGACGTTCCGCTTCTGTGAACGCAGTGACCTGGAGGTACCAATCCAGCCGGTTTCGGAAGGAGAAATACTCGCAACACTTGAACGTCTTGAGACGGGTGGAACAACTCCACTTGCCTACACGCTCCGACAAATACCAGGCGATCTAGAGGGTATTGAGGGGCCAATCGTGATTGTCTTTGTTACCGATGGATTGGAGACATGCGATGAGGACCCCATTGCAGCAGCTAGCCAACTTGCCGCCTCTGGCTTCGACATAAGCTTCCTATTGGTTGGGTTCGATATCGACTCCGCGGGGTCACGTGCACGAATTCAGCTTCAGGCAATCGCCGAGGCAGCCCGTGGCAGCTACACAGACGTTAGCACAGGTGCTGAGCTTCTTTCGGCCTTTAACTTGGTTCTACCAAGCTTCCGTGTCTACGACAGTTCTGGAAAGCTGGTTAAGGAAGGTATTGTAGGCGAAGCGGCTTTTGAGCTTCGTGCTGGCACTTATTCCGTTACTGTGGAGACCGATCCGCAGCTGATCTTCGAAGATGTCACGATCGTGCCAGATGAAACCGTGACTATTAATGTACCGTCCGACTAATTACCACGTCAAAGTAAGATTCAAGTGCCGGGCAGGGTTCTCCTGCCCGGCGTCTTCTATCCAAGTTACCGAAGAAAGCAGAGCCAACAAGCGTGGCTTGCTGCTCTGGGCTCAGGATCGGCCTTCAGGTCGGTTCTAGGTGGCATCAAGTGTGTTGCTCATCGCCCTCGGAGATTGAGGATCAAAGAAATCTAAAAATCAGTTCGTTTAGAAGCGCTCGTTACCGGTTATTGAGTTAGTCCTGCCTAGCGCTTGCTAGCATCCAACAAGACTGACAAGTTGGCAGCCCCATACAAAAGCTACACCCAATTCTCGCGCCCAATCAATACAATACGTGCCCATTGACACTATGAGGCAGGTGGCTGGAAACCAGCTCTCCCTATACGTAACGAATCCATCGATGCGCTTCTGAGTGCATCAAATGCCGTGTTGCGCAGACGCCATACCATTTATGCCTGCTTGACAGGACGCAAACTATCTCCACCGTCCGGATGTAGGTTGCCCAGTGATACTGCGGCAACTCTTACCAATGGCTTGCAGTTAAGGCAATTTGATCATGTTTTAGTAAGGTTATTCCCGTACTCTGCCATATACTGCTGTTTTGACAGCGTATCCATAAGTCACCTGGCAAGCGCAGACGTCACGACTTAGATAATTAACGCTGTATTCATAATGCAGAGCTTTTATCTACTAACTGCCTATATGGGTAGATCTCACACAGCTTGCAAAAAGGCTATCCGTCACGGCTTCAACACCATCCTGTAAAAATCACATTAGCGCTCGTGCAAGAATAGCAAATCATAGAACTAACAGAATAATGAAAAGGAATATATCTTAAGCTTGACTGCACCCCATAACCGCACTGAAGGTCGGCAAAAGATCTTCCGTATATATTCTTGCAAAACAAATTATAGAGCTACTACAATGATCTTGGAATTATCCGCTACAAGCGGTTCTTAGACCATTTTAGGAACATGAAAAAGACAGGAAGCCGCATCGGCGCGTGGCAGCAGGTTTGATTGCGGTAAGGCCCGGGTGTCATCAACTGTGCGAAGAGCTATGCAATCTTCAGTTTTGAGAGAGCTGTTTGCCAAAAGCGTGTTGCTTGCTAGCAAAGCGGCGCTTACAGCTCCTCGATTGCTGAGGAATCGATACTTCATCATGGTCCTGGCCCTTGTGTTGGGAATGCTTCTTCCCAATGTTGCGCGCGCACTTCGCAGCCTCACCCTACCGACTATTGTCCTAGTCCTCATCGCATCTATGCTCCGGATTCCATCAAGCACATTCTTGCCTTTACGAAAGGTTGCTCGTCCGCTCCTGCTTGGCATTGTGCTCAACTACCTGGTACTGTGCACGGCAATGCTCACCATCGGACGATGGGCGGTGACAGACCAAGCTATATGGTCGGGGCTCGTGCTTGTTGCTGCTGCCCCTCCCGGATTTGCCGTAGTTCCCTTTACGCATCTGCTTGGAGGCAATATCAGTCTTTCCATTATCGGTTCCATGGGCGGATATCTGGCAACGCTTGTAATTGCACCCATACTAACCATGGTGTTTATTGGTGGAAATGCAATTGCTCCGCTCAAACTTCTCACGGTCATTAGTGAAATAATTATCCTTCCTTTGCTACTATCCCGAATCCTGAGGCGGACTGGTGTTAACAGATTTCTCGAGAAGTGGATAGGGACCATCATCAACTGGGGCTTCTTTTTGGTGCTTTTCATAGTAGTCGGACTCAATCAAGCCCCTTTTCTAAATGAACCGGGATTAGTGGGACGAATTGCAGCAGTGGCCGTTGCTTGCACATTCCTCTTGGGTTTTGTCTTACGCTTAGTATCTAGAAGGCTGGGTGCAGCTGAACCCTCGCATATTAGTTATACATTGCTGGGCACAGTCAAAAACTCTGGTTGGGCAACGGCAACGGCTCTGGCGCTGTTTGGTGAGAAGGCTTCCACCCCTGGCGCCGTCTGGAGCGTTATTACCGTACTCTATCTCTTGGCACTGAATATCGAAGCAAGCAGAAGATCAAGATAACTGGGAACTGTTTGCATTGTAGAGAGATTGTTCCAAGCTATGCAATACTATCATTAGCTAGCTTATTCCGAACTACCCTGGGCGAACTTTGGGGTTAGATTTATACTCAGCAATTAAGCAGCTATTAGCCGTTGGTGCCTGGCTTAAAGCAGATCAGCGTCGTCCTCAGCCTCACTCCTCGTATCCCTTATTAGGACACACTTGCATAGCCAGCCTAGGAACTGAATAGCAAAATGCGAAGAATGAAGACGCGGCCACACTTGCTAATAGGCTGCAAAATAAGTAATGCGTCCCCGGATTAATCGTGTTTTCAAGCCAGGAACACCGCACGGATCCACTTCAGTCTATGCGGTGTAGGCTTGTCGACGCATCGACAGAACGCT
>JAGYNL010000232.1 GCA_018399865.1 Candidatus Bipolaricaulota bacterium
CCTTTCTGCTATTTAGGAAGCTGATAGTGTCGTTTTTTGAGGATAAAGAGCCTTATCGACGTTATAATCAGGCGTAAGGGAGGTGGGGCATTATGAGACTATACAATACCCTCACAAAACAGCAGCAGGAATTTGCGCCGCAAGACGGAAGGACAGTGAGGATGTACGTCTGTGGTCCCACCGTTTATGACCATTTGCACATAGGTAACGTTCGTCCGGTAATTGTATTTGATACGTTGCGCAAGTACTTCGAGCACTTCCAAGGCTGGAAGGTCATATATGTTCAGAATGTGACCGATGTTGATGATAAGCTGATCAACCGATCCCTAGAGACTGGTCAGCCAGTAAGTGAGATAGCTTCTTCCTATACTGAGTCTTACTTTAATCTGCTAAACCAGCTAGAAGTTGAAACGCCTTCATATAACCCCCGCGCAACGGAGTTCATCCCCGGAATGATTACGCTCATAGGCGAACTTATCGACAAAGGACTTGCTTACCAGGTGGATGGCGATGTGTATTACCGAGTCTCATCATTTCGCGAATACGGGAAGCTATCTGGCCGCAAAGTACAAGACCTTCAGGTTGGAGCCCGCATCGCCGCATCGGAGAAAAAAGAGAATCCACTTGACTTCACTCTGTGGAAAAACTCGAAGCCCGGTGAGCCCAAGTGGGATTCTCCATGGGGCGAAGGAAGGCCCGGTTGGCACACCGAGTGTGTCGTGCTCTCTCGTCACTATCTTGGCGACACCCTCGATATACATGCTGGCGGCAACGACCTCATATTCCCTCATCACGAAAACGAGATCGCACAAGCAGAAGGAGTTACCGGAAAAACCTTCGCCCGCTTCTGGCTACATAGTGGGATGCTCATGTTCAACGGCCAGAAGATGTCAAAGTCTCTTGGAAACTTCGCTTACGCTCGTGATGTCATAGCTGAGTTCGGAGCTCAGACAGTTCGATACTTCTACTTATCACGTCACTACAGAAAACCACTTGATTATTCCACACAAGGGCTGGCTGAGGCTCAAGCGGCTGTTGGCCGCATTCAGACACTGATTGATGAAGTCACTGGCGAGACTTTCAAAGAGCCAGCAGAAAATGCCAGTAAAGAAGTAAATCACTTCCTATCATCGCTAGAACAGCTACGCCAGCGTTACCTGGCAGAAATGGACGCCGATTTCAATACGGTGGGGGCAATAGCGGTAATTCAGGATATTGTTTCCGAGACAAATAGGTTTCGTACCACTGCAAAAGATGATGATCGCCTGGCATTACCCAAAGCAATCTCCCTCATCCGCGAGCTGGGTGCTCCACTTGGCCTATTTCAACAATCAGCGAATGTATCTAAAGGAATCGAAGACGACCTTATACGTCTGCTAGCTGACTTACGCAACGAACTGCGACAGAGAAAGGAGTTCACTCTCTCAGATAGGATACGCGACCGGCTTGCTGAACTTGGTATTACCCTAAAAGACACCCCTCAAGGCACGATATGGCTATGATACACGTCCAGGATTGTTCTTTGCAGCCTCCACACCGTGCTTCTCATTCACAAACAAGAGCGCGATAAGGCCCAGAATAAGAAAAGCAGCGATTGCCAACACAGCCATTCGTTGTCCTGATTGTTCGGCAAGCTCAACCGCCTGCCCGCGC
>JAGYNL010000233.1 GCA_018399865.1 Candidatus Bipolaricaulota bacterium
TGTTGTTTACGTTTAGTCACTTTTGTTAGTCCTGGAAACGGGGAAGAGCCAGAAATCATATCGTAGTTTCCACCTTGTTACACCGTGGTACCATTTCAGCTAATCTGGCTTTAGTCCGCCTTCAGCTAACAATCTCCTGGCAGTAGTAACATCTGCTTGACTTACCTGAAACTGAACGAACCTGGCAGAGGCATTGAATAAATATATACCCAGTCTACGAGAGAGCCCGCCCTTCTCAAAATAGGGAATCCCGGCGTCATTCAGTATAGAAGCAGCAAGTTCCATTTGGGCCATGTCGCCCGTGGTAAGCACAGTTATCAAGATGCTATTCTCTGTTTTCATTTATAGATCACTCGTTATGGATTATACCATGGACATGTTCCAGGGAAAGAAGCCCTGGTCTTTGAAAAGACCCTATAGATGTTATCACTGCCGCTACCAACTGATCCTGTGGGAAGCCACGCATCTAACACAATACAGCTGGCTTACGCTTAGAGCAACCCCAAGATTTAACTGGTTGTCGCCTTAAGCTAAAACAAAGCATATTTACTTGAGGGCTTCCTCTTTCTCGAATGACCTATAGGGTGATAGGACATCCAATACTTCCTGATCGTCCGGGGAAAGTTTGTCTTGGGTAACCATTCTTGCCAGAAGTTCTCCCAAGCCTGGTCCAAGCATGAATCCTTGACCGCACATTCCTATGGCAACAATGTAGCCATCAATCTCGTTTGACCAGCCAACAAGAGGCGATCCATCCGGAGACATCGGATAGAGACCGCGCCAAGTTCGACGCACTCGGAGGTTGGCTAACTTAGGCATGACATCGACCATTCTGCGAGAAACCATTGGTAGGAAAGCGCTGGTTTCGCGTCGGTCAAAACCGGGAATGGAAGGCTCGGGAGTGATGCAGAACACGACCTGACCTGTATGGTGTTGATAGAAATAGTAGTTGGCAGAACCCAGCGAGGGACGAATATCAACAACCATCGGCGTGACAAATGGAGCTACTGGCTCGGTTATACCTCCCTCGTGTGACTCAGGAACAATGGGATGATCGATGTTCAACAGCTTGCCCAGTTCATTGGCCCATGCTCCAGCGGCGTTAAGCACTAACCTAGTCTTGTAGTAACTACGGTCTGTCTTTACTCCTGTTATGCGCTCATCCTTGGTGTCGATTCCGATTACCTGTTCTCCAAAGTGAAACTCTGCGCCGGCACGGATTGCTTCTGTGTACAAGGCGTGGTTTAGCAGTAGAGGAGAGCATCCTCCATCTTCAGGGGAAAATGTCCCGCCGCGAAGCCCGTTTCGGTTTAGGGCAGGGAGTATGTCTAGGAACTCTTTCTTGTCGTACCAATCGATATTGAGTCCATAGCGGTGCTGCACCTCGAGGAGGTTCTTTAGCGCTTTCTCATCTGACTCGCGATAAGCCACGAAAGAGTAGCCTCCCTGCATCCATTCGATATTGTGACCGTAGGTGTCTTGCCAAGTTGACACTATTTCGAGCGATCTGATGCCAATTCTTATTTTGGCTGGATCAGAGTGAGTTGCCCTTATACCGCCTATTGCTGCTTTGTTTGATCCCTGCCCAGAGCTTGCGAATTCGTCTATAACCACAACGCTAACCCCAGCACGGGCCATTGCCCAAGCAGCTGGAACGCCAACACTACCGGCACCGACTATCACAATATCATATGAATTATCCATGATTCTCCTCTACACCGGCGAAAGTCTTAAACGGGATCTCTACGAAAAGCGGCCGCTTGCTGCCTTCTACTACCTCGGTGAGCGGCACGCCTTCCTCACGGAAGATTCGCCTGATAAGGTTTGTGCACGTCTTGCCGCCACACGCCCCCATACCGGCGCGGGTAATTGCCTTGACGGCGTTCATATCATGGTAGCCATCTCTGATTAATGCGCGTATTTCGCCAGCAGTAACGCGCTCACAGCGGCATACAACCGTGTCATCTTCTAGCCTTTCGATTGTTTCGGGAAGAGGGTTTCCTGTTTCAAAAGGCTGTACCCTGATTCCAGCGATACGTTTTGCATACTCGCGAGCCACCCGCAGTTGCACCAGGATAGTCCCAGGGTTTAGTTTGTTAATCCATGTTTTCACCACTTCTGCCTTTCCCAATTCCTCTCCTTGAGTGTCAAGCACGGTGACATATTCTCCTTTTGGAACGGTCTCAGCGGGAAATTCGTGTGCTAAAGTAACAATGGGATGCTCGGAGTCTTTTCGGTAATCAACTTGAGTGATGGCTAGTCCTGGACAGATAGCTACACAATTAGCGCAACCCACACACGTTTTGCCTACTTCAGCGGCGATGAATTCAGGCTTCTTTCGTATGTCATTGGGATCAATTCTGATTAATCCCAGCGGGCATACAGCCGCACATGGATTGCAGGGAATCTCCTGGCGACAGTGAAAAACCGGGAAGACCCCGGTTTCCTCGGCTGGTATTTCTTCTTCTTCTACCTCTCCAGGTTTGGACTTGAGGATATCTGCTGTGCGCGCCCAGTCAGAAGGAACAGGCTCATTCTCTACTCCCAGACAGCGGGCAATCTCAACTCCCCGAATCTTTCCTGTAAAGATAGCAGCAGACGCCTCGGCGATCTCTTCTGCGTCCCCGGCGGAGAAGACTTTGAATCCAAAATCCACTGCCTTTTCCTGAAACTCATCAACTGGCTCAAGCCCCACCGCTATAAGTAATGTATCGCAGCTGAATGATTTCTCTGTGCCCGCGATCGGCTGGAACTTATCATCGATCTGGGCTATGGTCACCGATTCTACTTGATCGGTCCCGTTGGCTGATACAACAGTGTGGGATGTGTAAGTTGGAACGCCCATACGCACAAGCTTATCCTTATGCACTAAGTACCCGCCGCATTCAGGCATTGCCTCAACCAGACCTACTACCTCTATCCCTGCCTGTAGTGCGTGATATCCTGCTATCAAGCCGACGTTTCCACCGCCCACGATGAATAACCGGTCTGCGGCCTTTACCAAGTCCCGATTTACTAGGGTCTGGAATGCGCCCGCTCCGTACACTCCGGGAAGTGTGTTCCCGCGGAATACCAGAGAGCGCTCCCTCGCTCCTGTTGTAATGAGCAGAACCTGTGGATCGACAAGTAGGTAGCTGACACCATCTTTAAGAATTCCTACCTTATGGTCGCTGAACACCCCTATGGCGGTAGAATTAAGCCATACGTCTATCGAATCATAACTCTCCACCTGCTCCTGGAGCTTAGTCGCAATATCTATCCCGCGGGTCCCTGCATATACAGCAGAGTGCGAGCCGAAGAACTTGTGCGTTTGTAGCACCAGTTTTCCTCCCAGGCGATGCTTGTCATCAACTATCAGGGTTTCTATTCCCCTCTTTCCAAGCTCGATAGCTGCAGATAAGCCAGCTGGCCCGCCTCCAAGGATGAGTACCGGAACCTCTACCGTGGCAGGCTCATGCATAGTAGGCACAGTATCTACCTCCGGTAAGCGCGGTAGGCTATTGAGCGGCTCTACCACCATGCCGGGTTTAGCCTCAGTCATGCAGGATTTGACAGGGACTCCATCGGCGATCACCATACACTGAGAGCACTGTCCGTTAGCGCAGAAGATTCCTTGGGGCGAGCCATCTTTGGGATGATGACCGAAAATGCGAATGCCGCTTGCGAAAAGAGCTGCGGCGATAGTTTCTCCCTGGTAAGCGGAAATCTCTTTGCCCCCGAAGGTGAACCGAAACGGTTCACCTCGCGAAACATGCAGGATCGGATGATCCTCAATCCTTGCCATCTGTTACTCATCTCCTTTCAGCTTATCGCCAGTAACGAACTACTTGACAAACTAGATTGCCCGTGCAGAAAGGATTTCCCGTCTCTGGGCGGCGTCAATATTACATCCTTGTGATGGTGGGTTGCAAATAAATAAGTGCTATATTCTTGCTTTACCTACAATGTACTTCAAAATACCACGATGTTTCTCATCACTTATAAATGGTTAATTACCAACAATCTCTCTTATCTTTCAAGGTCACTCTTTGCTTATGGGTGGATAAGAGCCAGTGTTAGACACTGAAGCGAAGCGCTGCTTCCTTCTTAGTAACAAACACAGTTATTAACTCATAATGGATTGTGCTTGCAAATTTGCAACTTATTGTTATCAGGGAACTTTTGACAAAGGAGCTTCGCCCTACAAAGACGACGTCTCCTTAATAGGTAGCGTCAATAATCTATCTTTGTGATGGTGGGTTGCAAATTAATAAGTGCTACTTGACAATGAGAATAACTATCTCTATACTATTTTTTCCTTGCAAAAATTGCTGGAAACCAATGATCTTCATAAGAGGAGGTGATAGGGGAGGAAATTTGTTTTGTGTAGGATTGTTCCTTTAGGACGCATAACCTAACTATAAAGGAGGAAAAATGAAAATTAGGCGGGCAGTAGCGATTTTCCTTGTGGTTTTGTTGGGGGTAGTGAGTTTAGTATGGGCTGAAGATCCTATCCAAATAGGTTTTCAAGGGCCTATTACCGGCGCGTGGGCAGTGGAAGGTGGATGGGCGCTTAATTCTGTGCAGATTGTAGTTGATCTTATCAACGCGCAGGGCGGGATCTTGGGACGGCCCATTCAACTTGTTGTTGAAGATGACTCAGGAACCCCCAAGGGCGGAGTAATGGCTGCACAGAAACTTGTCTCTGACGGAGTAAAATTTGTGGTCGGTTCATACGGCTCCTCGATATGCTTGCCTTCATCCGACATCTATGAAGAGGGCGGCACTCTGGCAATGAACTATGGGTGCACAGCGGTCAACTTATCGGCTCGTGATTTGCAGTATTATTTCCGCTCTTCGGGACGCGATGACGCGCAAGCTAATTACTTTGCACAGACAGTTGTTCCAATGTTTGGAGCAACACGTGTTGCCATAATGCACGATAACACAGCCTATGCTAAAGGAGTAGCTGAGGATACCAAGACCGCGCTTGCGCCAATGATCGACTCTGGCGAAGTTGAGCTGGTATACTATGACGGTCTCCTTCCTGGAGAGAGGGATTACACCCCGGTAATTACTTCTCTGCGCGATGCAGATCCGGACATATGGTACTACACTGGATATTACCCAGAATGGGGACTTCTTCTTGGCCAGGGCAAGGATATGGGCCTTGACTGGACGGAAATCAGGGCAGTTGGATCCAATGCCTGTCCTATATCTGAGGTAGTTAATCTAGCAGGTGCTGATGCAGTAGCCGGGGCGATGATTACTCAGGAACCTCTACCTGCTTTCTTGCCTTATCCTAAGGCTGTTGAATTTGTCAATGCCTACGTAGAGAAGCATGGATCCATCCATGATAGCCCGTGGGCTACATATGCTGCTGATGCAGTATACGCCATGGCATTTGCCATTGAGAAGGCTGGAAGCGCGGATGCAGAAGCTGTAGCTGCGCTTTTGCACTCTGGTGAGGTAGTTGGTGAGGGAATCACTGGAGAGCTTTCCTTCTCCCCCGAGGGAGATAGGCTTGGCATTCCTTATACCTTACTCATCGCGACTGAGGCTGGCGAGACTGCCTTGTTTGATCCTGCGATACATGGCCACCTTGTCGGGATAGAGGAATAAATAACATCTGCCCCGGTGGTATCTCCGCCGGGGCTATCTCATCCTAAGGATCTACAATG